>JAFABT010000295.1 GCA_023425905.1 Actinomycetes bacterium
CCGACCCCGACCCCGTCGGTGACGCCGACCCCGACGCCGACCCCGACCCCGTCGGTGACGCCGACGCCGGTCCCGAGCGCGAGTGCCACTCCCACGCCCGCGCCGACGTCCACGCCCGGCCCGACGCCGAGCCCCGCCCCGAGCCCGGACGGCCCCGACGAGGACGAGTCTGGCGAGGACGGCTACGACGAGGAAGACCCCGGCGAGGACGAGTCGGGTGAGGACGGGTACGACGAGGACGAGTCCGACGAGGGCTCCGAGCGTGACCGCGACGAGTCCGGCTCGGACGGTGACGACGAGCTCGGCCGCACGGGCACCGGCGCCCTCGGGCTGCTCGGGGGAGCGGCGCTCCTCATCGGTGCGGGTGTGACGCTCATCGCCGTTCGTCGGAGGGGTTCCAGCGACTCGGTCGCATGATGTAGAGTCGTCCGTTGGGTCTGTGTGCCCGGGAGTCGTCGTGTCGTGCGCATGCGCGTCACGGACCTCGGGTGCCACCCCGGTGCCGGACGCCGGCCCGGGTCTCGACCTCAGCCGACACGCTCAACGCACGCGATCTCGTGCGCAGCGAGCGCAATCGCCGGCTGATCATGGAAGCACAGGAGTTAGCGGAGGACATGTCGAAGAAGGACGGTGTCATCGAGATCGAGGGCAGCGTGGTCGAGGCTCTGCCCAACGCGATGTTCCGCGTTGAGCTGACCAACGGTCACAAGGTTCTCGCACACATCTCGGGCAAGATGCGGCAGCACTACATCCGGATCCTCCCTGAGGACCGGGTCGTCGTTGAGTTGAGCCCGTACGACCTGTCCCGCGGCCGGATCGTCTACCGCTACAAGTAACCACCACTCGAGGACGGCCGCCGCGCACTGCATGTGCGCATCGGTGCGGCGGCGGAGGAAATAACTCGCATGAAGGTCAAGCCCAGCGTCAAGAAGATCTGCGACAAGTGCAAGGTGATCCGCCGGCACGGTCGCATCATGGTGATCTGCGAGAACGTGCGTCACAAGCAGCGCCAGGGCTGATGCCCTGACGCTCGGCGACACGTCGAGCATCACCAGTGCAGCCCCGGAGAACCGGGACGCACGCCAGCGCAACGCCACTACGTGGACGACTACGTCGTCGCGTCGAACCCTCGGTCGGAGGCCGGGGCCCGCGTCACACGCGGGAGGGCGATGCGGAAGACCTCCGAGTGCACACCAGGAGCACCAGCACATGGCACGTCTTGTCGGCGTCGACCTCCCCCGCGAGAAGCGGGTCGAGATCGCGCTCACCTACATCTTCGGCGTCGGGCGTACCCGCGCCAAGGAGACGCTCGCAGCGACCGGCGTCTCTCCCGACACCCGCGTGAAGGACCTCGGCGACACCGAGCTCGTCGCGCTGCGCGACCACCTCGAGGCTGCGTACAAGCTCGAGGGTGACCTTCGCCGTGAGGTCGCGGCCGACATCCGCCGCAAGGTCGAGATCGGCTGCTACGAGGGCCTGCGTCACCGTCGTGGCCTCCCCGTCCGCGGGCAGCGCACCAAGACCAACGCGCGCACCCGCAAGGGTCCCAAGCGGACCGTCGCCGGCAAGAAGAAGGCCGGTCGCAAGTAGTCCGTCGGGACCGGACGACGCGCGCGGTCACCTGCCGCTGACGCCTCCGGTCCTCGCGACCAGCCGACCTCGAACCGAGAGAGAAGACCATGCCTCCCAAGACTCGTACCACCAACGCGCGCAAGCCTCGCCGCAAGGAGAAGAAGAACGTCTCCCACGGCCAGGCGCACATCAAGAGCACGTTCAACAACACGATCGTGTCGATCACCGACCCGTCCGGCGCCGTCATCGCCTGGGCCTCGTCCGGCCAGGTCGGCTTCAAGGGCTCGCGCAAGTCGACGCCCTTCGCCGCCCAGCTCGCCGCCGAGGCCGCTGCACGCCGTGCGCAGGAGCACGGCATGAAGAAGGTCGACGTCTTCGTCAAGGGTCCCGGCTCCGGCCGTGAGACCGCGATCCGCTCCCTCCAGGCCACGGGCCTCGAGGTCGGCTCGATCCAGGACGTCACGCCCCAGACGCACAACGGCTGCCGCCCGCCCAAGCGCCGCCGCGTCTGATCAGACCGAGGGACGTCGTCGGGTCATCGGTGCCCGGTGGCCCGACGACGTCCTGCACCACCCCCGCCAGGCAGACGGAGACCTGACGGGGTTGCACAGCGTCATATGGCGGACGTTGGTCGAAAGGAATCACACGTGCTCATCGCACAGCGCCCCACCCTGACCGAAGAGGTCATCTCGGAGAACCGCTCGCGGTTCACCATCCAGCCGCTCGAGCCTGGCTTTGGTTACACGCTCGGCAACTCGCTTCGTCGCACCCTGCTCTCCTCGATCCCCGGTGCTGCGGTCACGTCGATCCGCATCGATGGTGTCCTCCACGAGTTCACGACCGTCCCCGGCGTGACCGAGGACGTCACCGAGGTCATCCTCAACATCAAGAACCTCGTCGTCTCCTCGGAGAACGACGAGCCGGTCGTCATGTACCTCCGCAAGCAGGGGTCCGGCAAGGTCACCGGAGCGGACATCGTCCCGCCGGCCGGCGTCGTCGTGCACAACCCCGACCTGCACATCGCGACGCTGAGCGAGAAGGGCAAGCTCGAGATCGAGCTCACGGTCGAGCGTGGCCGTGGTTACGTCTCCGCCGCCCAGAACAAGAGCTACGACGCCGAGATCGGCCGCATCCCGGTCGACTCGATCTACTCGCCCGTGCTCAAGGTGACCTACAAGGTCGAGGCGACTCGTGTCGAGCAGCGCACGGACTTCGACATGCTCATCGTCGACGTCGAGACCAAGGCCGCGATCTCGCCCCGGGACGCGCTCGCGTCGGCGGGCAAGACGCTCGTCGAGCTCTTCGGCCTCGCCCGTGAGCTCAACGTCGAGGCCGAGGGCATCGAGATCGGCCCGTCGCCGACGGACGCAGCGCTCGCAGCGGACCTCGCCCTCCCGGTCGAGGACCTGCAGCTGACGATCCGGGCGTACAACTGCCTCAAGCGTGAGGGCATCCACACCGTGGGCGAGCTCGTGGCGCGCAGCGAGGCCGACCTGCTGGACATTCGCAACTTCGGTGCGAAGTCCATCAACGAGGTCAAGGCGAAGCTCGTCGAGCTCGGCCTGTCGCTCAAGGACAGCCCGGCCGGCTTCGACCCCACCCAGGCGGCGTACTACGACGACGAGGGTGACTTCACCGAGGACGAGCAGTACTGACACCGCACGTCCCGGTGGTCGGTACGTCCCCGGGAGCGCACGCATTCATCTGAGGAGTTAAGACATGCCTACGCCCACCAAGGGTGCCCGGCTCGGTGGCGGTCCGGCGCACGAGCGCCTGATCCTCGCGAACCTGGCCACGAGCCTGTTCGAGCACCGGCGCATCACGACGACGGAGACCCGCGCCAAGCGTCTCCGTCCGTACGCCGAGCGTCTCATCACGTTCGCCAAGCGCGGTGACCTGCACGCGCGTCGTCGCGTCATGCAGACGATCCACGACAAGACCGTCGTGCACGAGCTGTTCACCGAGATCGCCCCGGCCATGGCCGAGCGTCAGGGTGGCTACACGCGCATCACGAAGGTCGGCAACCGCAAGGGCGACAACGCGCCCATGGCCGTCATCGAGCTCGTCCTCGAGCCCGTGAGCGCCAAGCAGGCGGTCGTCAAGGAGGCCACCAAGGCCACCAAGAAGTCTGCGCCCAAGGCTGAGAAGGCTGAGCAGATTGACGAGACGGCCTCGGAGAAGTCCGAGGACTGATCCGTCCCACGTCGCAGCACGCCCGAGAGGTCCGGCCCCCGCAGCAGCGGGACCGGACCTCTCGTGCATTGTCCGCCCGCGACATGCTCGCGCGTCCTAGGCTTGAACCATGGCCGACGAGGGGGTGCCGTGCGTCCTCGTGCACGGCGTACGGACGACACGCACGATGTGGCGCGCTCAGGTCGAGGCACTCACCCGGTCAGGCGTCCGCGTGCTCGCGATCGACCTCCCGGGCCACGGTGAGCGGGCGGGCGAGCGATTCACGCTCGAGGGGGCGGTCGAGGCGGTGGCGCAGGCCGCCGACGCCGTCGGCGGGCGTGCGCTCGTCGTCGGGCTGTCGCTCGGCGGGTACGTCGCGGTGCGTCACGCCGCGCGCCATCCGGCACAGGTCGCCGGCCTCGTGCTCAGCTCCTGCTCGACACGGCCCTGGGGTGCCGTCGTGGGCGCGTGGGCGGCCGGGGCGCGGGTCCTCGAGCGTCTGCCCGACCGCGGTGCAGCACTCAACGCCTGGGCGGTCCGCAAGGCGCTGCCTGCGGCTGGTGCCGTCGACGTCGCAGCGGGAGGTTTCACGCTCGACGTCATGCCGGACGTGCTCGCCGAGGTGAGGGCGTCGACCCCGCTCGAGGATCTCGGCGCGGTCACGGCTCCCGTCTGGCTCGTCAACGGCCGGTGGGACCACTTCCGAGGTGAGGAGCGCCGCTTCCTCGCCGCCTGCCAGGACGGGCGACTCGTCGTGCTGCCTGGGGCGACGCACCTCGTCTCTCTCGTCCGGCCGGTCGCGTACACCCGGGTTCTCCTCGACGTGCTCCACGAGGTCGAGCAGCGCGAGGCGGACGCTCGCCGCTGAGGGAGCAGCGGGGCCGTGCGCCCGACGCCGGCTGCCGGGCCTTCAGTGCCAGAGGGAGCTCGGGCGCGAGCCGCGACGCACGCGATGGGCGGCGAGCGTGACCGCGA
>JAFABT010000296.1 GCA_023425905.1 Actinomycetes bacterium
ACACCGAGCAGCGCGCACGCGGCGAGCACCGTGGGGTGCGGCAGGCCGCCGTGCTCGCGCTGCGGCGGGCTCGTCACGACGAGCGAGCCGACCCCGGCTTCCTGCGCCGGCACGACGTTCATGATGACGGACGACGGGTACACGGCGAGGCCGCCCGGGACGTAGAGCCCGACGCGCGAGACCGGGACCCAGCGCTGACGAACCTGGGCGCCGGGTGCGACGTCGACCGTGAAGTCCTGCTGCCGCTGCGCGGCGTGGACGGTGCGCACGCGTGCGATCGCCTCGTCGAGCGCGGCGCGGACCGTCGGGTCGAGTGTCTCGACCGCTGCGGCGATCGCGGCTGCCGGGACGCGCACGTGGTCGGGGCGCACCCCGTCGAACTTCTCCGCGAGGTCACCGAGCGCGTCGAGACCCCGCTCCCGGACGTCGGCGATGATCGGGGCGACCGTCCCGGTCGCGGCCTCGACGTCGACCTCCGCACGCGGCAGGGACTCGACGAGCTCACGGCGGGACAGGGTGCGACCTCGCAGGTCGATTCGACGCATCACACGCCAAGTCTAGGCGGCGCAGCCACCGTGCCCTGAGAGAATAGGAGGCATGAGCGAAGCCACCCACCCCGTCGTGCCCACGTCCGACGGCACGATCAGGCTCGGACAGTTCCTCAAGCTCGCCGGCCTCGCGGACTCGGGCGCCCAGGCGCGCGCGCTGCTCGAGGAGGGCGAGGTGTCCGTGAACGGCGAGGCCGAGTCGCGCCGTGGCCGTCAGCTCGCAGTCGGCGACGTCGTCGCCGTGGCCACGCCTCAGGGCGAGACGGGAGCCGTCGTCGGCTGAGCCCGACGCACGTGCCGCTGCGCGAGCCGACCGGAGTCAGCGCACTGACCCGAGCACCCGGTCGACGCGCACGTGGACGACGACCCGCTGCGGGTCGTGGGTGAGCACGCGGTAGCGCTGCGCGTAGGCGGCGACCGCGTCATCGACGTCCGCCGGGTCGTCGGAGACCGTGCCGACGCCTTCGAGCGTGATCCACCGCTGACCCTCGACCTGGCACAGCGCGACGCGTGACCCCGTCGGCAGCGTCGCGGTCACGCCACGCCGGAGGTGCCCGGCCTTCACCGACCCCGCGCGCGTCGGCACCCTCGCCAGCCCGCGAGCCTCGTCCCAGGTGAACGCGACCGGGACGACGTGCGGGGTGCCGTCGGCGCGCAACGTCGTGAGCGTCGCAAGGTGACGTTCCCGGACGAAGGCGAGCTGGGCGTCGCTCAGCTCGAACGTCACGGAAGGCACCCCGGACCGAGCAGCGCCTTGAGGTCCGCGACAAGCGCCGAGGACCGTTCGACGCGCAGCCGGTCCTCGAGCCGCATGATCGTCGCGCGCCCCGGGTCGGTGAGACGCAGGTGGACCTCGGTGCCGCCCGGGTGGGCCCGGAGCACCTCGCGCAGCCGCTCGACGACGGGTTGGGTGCACCGCGTGGACGGCAGCCGCAGCACGACGGGGGCGTCCGCGGTGGCCGCGATGTCCGGCACGGACACCTCGATGGCCTGGAGCTGCATCTGGTCGTCGCGTCGGCGGACCCGTCCTCGCACCGTGAGGACGGCGTCCTCGGCGAGGACGGTCGAGTAGGCGAGGTACGTCTCCCCGAAGAACATGATCTCGACCGAGCCGTCCATGTCCTCGAGCGTGACGGCCGCCCACGGGTTGCCCTGCTTGGACATCTTGCGCTGCAGCGACGTGACGAGTCCGGCGACGACGACGGTCGAGCCGTCAGGCCTGGCCTCGTCGGCGAGCAGCGTCGCGATCGACACGTCTGCGGCGGCCGCGAGCACGTGGTCGAGGCCCGAGAGCGGGTGGTCCGAGACGTAGAGCCCGAGCATCTCCCGCTCGAAGGTGAGCCTCTGCTTCTTGTCCCAGTCCGGCACGTCCGGGACGTCGATCGAGAAGCCCTCCTCCTGGGAGTCCATGTCCGCGAAGAGGTCGAACTGCCCCTCGGCCTCCTTGCGCTTGACCCCGATGACGGCGTCGACCGCCTGTTCGTGGATGAGCAGCAGCGCGCGCCGTGGGTGGCCGAGGGAATCGAAGGCCCCGGCCTTGATGAGCGACTCGATCGTCCGCTTGTTGCACACGACCGCCGGAACCTTGTCGAGGAAGTCGGTGAACGACGTGAACGCGCCGTGCTGCTCCCGCGCGGCGACGATCGCGTCGACGACGTTCGCGCCGACGTTGCGCACCGCGGTGAGCCCGAAGCGGATGTCGGGGCCGACCGCCGTGAAGAGTGCCGAGGACGAGTTGACGTCGGGCGGCAGCACGGTGATGTGCATCCGTCGGCACTCGTTGAGGTAGAGCGCCGACTTGTCCTTGTCGTCGCGCACCGACGTGAGCAGGGCCGCCATGTACTCGACGGGGTGGTTCGCCTTGAGGTAGGCCGTCCAGTAGGAGATGACGCCGTACGCCGCCGAGTGCGCCTTGTTGAAGGCGTAGCCCGCGAATGGCACGAGGACGTCCCACACCGCCTGGATCGCCGGGTCGGAGTAGCCCCGCTCGCGCATGCCCGCCTGGAACGGCACGAACTCCGCGTCGAGGACCTCCTTCTTCTTCTTGCCCATCGCGCGGCGCAGCAGGTCGGCCTGACCGAGGGAGTAGCCGGCGAGCTTCTGCGCGGCGCGCTGCACCTGCTCCTGGTAGACGATGAGGCCGTAGGTGCCGCCGACGACCTCCTCGAGCGGCTCGGCGAGCTCGGGATGGATCGGGGTGATCTCCTGCAGCCCGTTCTTGCGCATCGCGTAGTTCGTGTGGGAGTTCATGCCCATCGGGCCCGGGCGATACAGCGCGATGACGGCGGAGATGTCCTCGAAGTTGTCCGGGCGCATCTGGCGCAGCAGCGCCCGCATCGGGCCGCCGTCGAGCTGGAACACCCCGAGCGTGTCGCCGCTGCCGAGCAGTTCGTACGCGCGGGCGTCGTCGAGACCGAGCGTCTCGAGGACGACGGGTTCCTTGCCGTTCGCGACGATGTTGTGGAGCGCGTCGTCGAGGATCGTGAGGTTGCGCAGCCCGAGGAAGTCCATCTTGATGAGCCCGAGGCTCTCAGCCGTCGGGTAGTCGAACTGCGTGATGATCGCGCCGTCCTGCGGGCGCTTCATGATCGGGATGATGTCGATGAGCGGGTCCGAGGACATGATGACCCCGGCCGCGTGGACGCCCCATTGCCGCTTGAGGTTCTCGAGCCCTCGGGCGGTCTCGAGCACCCGCTGCGCCTCCGGGTCGGCTGCGACGACCTGCCGGAACTCCTCGGCCTCCGCGTACCGCTCGTGCGCGGGGTCGTAGATGCCCGACAGCGGGATGTCCTTGCCCATGACGGCGGGCGGCATCGCCTTCGTGAGCTTGTCACCCATCGCGAAGGGGAAGCCGAGCACGCGCGAGGAGTCCTTGAGCGCCTGCTTGGCCTTGATCGTTCCGTAGGTGACGATCTGCGCGACGCGGTCGTCGCCGTACTTCTCCGTGACGTACCGGATGACCTCCCCGCGCCGGCGCTCGTCGAAGTCGACGTCGACGTCAGGCCAGGAGACGCGCTCGGGGTTGAGGAACCGCTCGAAGATGAGCCCGTGCTCGAGCGGGTCGAGCTCCGTGATGCCCATCGCGTACGACGCCATCGACCCCGCGGCCGAGCCGCGGCCAGGGCCGACGCGAATGCCCTGCGCCTTCGCCCAGTTGATGAAGTCCGCGACGACGAGGAAGTAGCCCGCGAAGCCCAGCTCCGTGATGACCCCGGTCTCGTAGTCCGCCTGCTGCTGGACGGCGTCCGGAATCGCACCGCGGTAGCGGCGCTCGAGGCCCCGCTGCGTCTCCTTGATGAACCAGGAGTTCTCGTCCTCGCCCGCCGGGACGGCGAACCGCGGCATGAAGTTCTGGTCCTTCGGGAAGCTGACCTCGCACATCTCCGCGATGAGGAGGGTGTTGTCGCACGCCTGCGGGAGCTCGGACCACGTCCGTCGCATCTCCTCGGCCGTCTTCACGTAGTACCCGGACCCGGAGAACGCGAAACGCTTGCCGCCCTGGTCGTACGTCGGCTCGTCGAGCGTCGAGCCGGACTGCACCGCGAGCAGGGCCTCGTGCGTGAGTGAGTCGGACTCCTTCGTGTAGTGCAGGTCGTTCGTCGCGACGAGCGGCGCGCCCAGCGCGTCGGAGATCCGCAGGAGGTCAGCGAACACCCGGCGTTCGATGTCGAGCCCGTGGTCCATGAGCTCGACGAAGAAGTACTCCTTGCCGAAGATGTCCTGCAGCTCACCCGCAGCACGCAGCGCCTCGTCGTACTGCCCGAGCCGCAGCCGCGTCTGCACCTCCCCCGACGGACACCCCGACGTCGCGACGATGCCCGAGGCGTAGCGCGTGAGGAGCTCGCGGTCCATACGCGGCCACTTGCCCATCTGGCCCTCGATCGATGCGAGAGAGCCGAGGCGGAAGAGGTTGTGCATGCCCTCCGTCGTGCGCGAGAGCAGCGTCAAGTGCGTGTAGGAGCCGCTCGCAGAGACGTCGTCGCTCTTCTGGTGCTCCTCGCCCCAGCGCACCTTCGTCGTGTCGAAGCGGCTCGTGCCCGGCGTCACGTACGCCTCGATGCCGATGATGGGCTTGACGCCGCGCTTGACGGCCTGGCGGTAGAAGTCCTGCGCCCCGAAGAGGTAGCCGTGGTCGGTGATCGCGATCGCGCTCTGACCGATACGGACGACCTCGTCGAGCAGCTCGTCGATGCGAGCCGCTCCGTCGAGCATCGAGTACTCGGTGTGTGCGTGGAGGTGGACGAAGTCGGATCCTCCAGCAGCAGCCATGCGGGCCAGTCTAGGCGCCCCTGAGCACCTCGAGGGCGTGCGCGAGATCGGCCGGGTACTCGCTCGTGACGACGAGGCGTTGCCCCGTCGCAGGGTGGTCGAAGCCGAGCCGCATCGCGTGCAGCCACTGGCGCGTGAGCCCCGTGCGGGCCGTGATCGTCGGGTCCGCGCCGTACGTCGTGTCGCCGACGCACGGGTGGCGCAGGGCGGAGAAGTGGACGCGGATCTGGTGCGTGCGCCCCGTCTCGAGGTGGACCTCGACGAGCGACGCGGACGGCACCATCTCGAGGACCTCGTAGTGGGTGACTGACGGCTTGCCGTCCGCGGTCACGGCGAACTTCCAGTCCGCGGACGGGTGCCGCCCGATCGGCGCGTCGATCGTGCCCTCGGACGGGTCCGGGTGGCCCTGGACGACCGCGTGGTAGATCTTGTCGACCGTGCGCTCCTTGAACGCGGCCTTGAGCCGGGTGTAGGCGAGCTCGCTCTTCGCGACGACCATGAGGCCCGACGTGCCGACGTCGAGGCGGTGGACGACCCCCTGGCGCTCCTCGGCACCGGACGTCGAGATGCGGTATCCGGCGGCCGCAAGCGCCCCGACGACCGTCGGTCCCGTCCAGCCGGGAGACGGGTGCGCCGCGACGCCGACGGGCTTGTCGATGACGACGACGTCGTCGTCGTCATGAACGATCCGCATGCCCGGGACCGGCTCGGCGACGACGCGCGCGGCCGGAGCGACCTCAGGGATCTCCACCTCGAGCCAGGCGCCAGGAACGAGCCGCTCGGACTTGCCGACCTCCCGGCCGTCGAGCCGGACGCCGCCACGCTCGGCGATCTCCGCCGCCCGCGTACGCGAGACCCCGAGCAACCTGGCGAGAGCCGCGTCGACGCGCTCGCCTGCAAGCCCGTCGGGAACGGGCAGGGAGCGCGTCTCAGCCACGGCCTGCAGCACCCTCCGGCGCGGGGGCCTCCGGGCGGCCCTGGGGTGCACCCTCGTCAGCCGGGGCGCCGTCTGGCGTCCGCGTCCCGTTGATCTGGATGCCCTTCATCGCGAGGACGACCGCGAGCCCGGCGGCGCCGACGATCGCGATGTCCGCGACGTTCCCGACGAACACCCCGTAGTCGATGAAGTCGATGACATGACCACGCGCGAAACCCGGGTCGCGGAAGAGCCGGTCGACAAGGTTGCCGAGCGCTCCCCCGAGCGTGAGCCCGAGCGTCACGGCCCACAGCGTCGAGCCGAGCCGGCGGGAGGCCCGCACGATGACGACCGAGACGACGGCCACGAGGATCGTGAGCACCCACGTCATGCCGTTGCCGATCGAGAGCGCAGCCCCCGGGTTGAACACGAGCGTGAGCTGGAGCAGGTCACCGACGAGCGGCCGCGACACACCGGGCTCGAGCGCGTCGAGCGCCCACACCTTCGTCGCCTGGTCGAGCACGAGGACGGCCGCGGCGAGCGCGACGAAGACAGCGAGCAGACGTCGTCGAAGCGTGCTGGGGACGGGCGTCGGCTCGGTGGTCGGAGGGGGCGTCTGGGACAACGCTCAGCGACGTTCTTCGCGCTGCTTGCACGCGACGCACAGGGTCGCGCGCGGGAACGCCTGGACGCGGGCCTTGCCCACGGCCTCGCCGCACGACTCGCACGTGCCGAAGGTGCCGGCGACGATGCGGTCGAGCGCGTGCACCGACTGCTCGAGGAGGTCACGGGTGTTGTTGACGAGGGTGAGCTCCTGCTCACGCTCGAGCGCGATCGAGCCGGAGTCGGCCTGGTCGTCGCCCGCACCGTCGCCCGAGTGGCGCAGCAGCTCCGTGAGCGAGGCGTCTGCCGCCTCGAGCTCGCCCTGCAGCCGGGTGACGTCGTCGATGAGGCCCTGAGCGACCTCGGTCACCTCGGCCGCGGTCCACGGGCTCTCCCCGTCACGGACCGGGAAGGACGCGGCTTGCGTCACGAGATCTCCCTGCTGCAGGAGGTCGGAGGCGCGCTCCGCGCTGGTGGCGACGTCGTTCATGGATGGTCAGGCCTCTCTTCAGGGTCAAGCGAGAGTAGACGCGCTGGCCGCGACGCACAACACGCCGCTCCGGATGAACCGGGGCGGCGTGCTGCGCGCGTGCGCCGAGGTCAGATCTGCGGGTTCGACGATCCCGACCCGCCGAGACCCTGCTGCGAGGCACGGCTGGGGGGCTGGACCGCCCGGTTGTCGAGGTCGCCGAGCAGGTTCTCGAGGTAGCTCTTCAGGCGCGTGCGGTAGTCCCGCTCGAACACGCGGAGCTCGTCGATCTTGCGCTCGAGGAGGCTGCGCTCCTGCTCGAGCTGGCTGAGGGTGCGCTGAGAGGTCTCCTCCGCCTCACGGACGATCCGCTGGCTCTGGGACTTGGCCTCGCCGATGATGCGGTCGCCCTCCTCCTGGCCGGAGCGGACGTAGTCGTCGTGGAGCTTCTGGGCGAGCTGGAGCATCCCGGTCGCCGACTCGGGCTCGCTCTGTCGCGCACCGAAGGTCGGCGCGGGCGCCACGACGGGCGCCGGGGCGGGGACGGGCTCGGGGGCGGGAGCAGGGACCGGCTCGGGCTCGGGCTCGGGGGCGACGACGGGCGCCGGGGCGACCTCCGCAGCAGCACCTGCCCGGCTCAGCTCGGCGATACGGCGCTCGGCCGCGGCCAGCTTCTGCTTGAGCTCGTCGTTCTCACCCTGGACGACCCGAAGGGTGTTGACGACCTCGTCGAGGAAGTCGTCGACCTCGTCCTGGTCGTATCCCTCGCGGAACTTCGTCGCCTGAAACTTCTTGTTCAGGACGTCGTCTGCGGTCAGCAGTGCCATCGTGCGTCACCTCGGTCGTTTGTCGAGCGGTCGAGCGGGCAGTCCGCCGACTGCCACGGTTCACGGTATCGAACATCGGGGGCCTTGCACGCCGTGGTCCGCGGCGTGTGGCATTTCTCAATGGTGCACGGTCGGTCATTCACCCGGACGACCACGCTCGTCACAGCAGCAGGGCGAGCTGCATGAGCGCCCCCACGCCGATCATGACGATGAGGAAGGCGAGGTCGATCGCGATGCCGCCGATCCGCAACGGCGGGACCACACGTCGCACCGCCCGCAGCGGCGGATCGGTGAGCGTGTAGACGAGCTCGGCGAAGACGAGCACGACGCCACGGGGACGCCAGTCGCGCGCGAGCACCTGGACCCAGTCGAGCACGAGCCGGGCGAGCAGGCACACGAAGTAGAGGAACAGGACGAGGTAGAGGACGTCCCCGACCCAGCTGGGCACGGATCAGCTCTGGTTGAAGAAGGCCGCGCGGCCGCCGGTGCCCTCGCGGGCTTCCTCACCCGTCACCTCGACGTGCGCGGGCGACAGGAGGAACACCTTGTTCGTCACGCGCTCGAGAGCGCCGTGCAGGCCGAAGACGATGCCCGCGGAGAAGTCGACGAGCCGCTTGGCGTCGGCATCGTTCATGTCGGTGAGGTTCATGATCACGGGGGTGCCCGAGCGGAACGCCTCGCCGATCGTGCGTGCGTCGTTGTAGGAGCGGGGGTGGACCGTCGTGATCCGACGCAGCTCCGCCTCCTGCTCGACCGGACGGACCGCGCGTGACGCCGCAGCGGGACGGATGGGCGTGACGGGCGCCTCGTAGTCGTCGTGCACTGAGACCTCCGCCTCGTCGTACTCCTCGACGTACTCGTCCACGTAGTCCCCGCGGTCGTCAGCGAGACCGAGGTACAGCATCGTCTTGCGCAGCGCTCCGGCCATCGCCCTACTCCTAGCTTTGGTGTCGCGGTCCTTGCGGGCCGCCGTACTCGTCTTTTCTTGCGTCCGGGCACGTCGTGCTCGGGATGATCGTGCTCGTCGGGGCGGCGCGACCGAGATGCTGCCCCAGCTCCATGTTCAGCCCACGCTACGAGCCGTCGCGTCGCTGCCCTGGCCGACACGCCGCACGACGCCGACGAATCGTCCCGTCGGCTCACCGGCCCTACTGGCGCGCCGGTGGGAGAAGTACGTCTCGTCCTCGATCGTGCACGCGGCGACCCTCGTGACGGACGAGGACGGGACCCCGGCCGCGTGGAGCTGTGCGAGCACCGCGACGGGCAGGTCGAGCGCGGGCGTCCCCCACCGGGTCACCGAGAACGCCGCGGGCACGATCGCGCTCACCTCGGCGCGCAGCTGCGCCCCGACCTCGTAGCACCGCCCGCACACCGCCGGTCCGACGACGGCGCGGATGTCAGCAGGCACGGCACCACGGGCGACCATCGCCCCGACGGTCGCCTCGACGACCCCGGTCGCGACCCCGGCGCGCCCCGCGTG
>JAFABT010000192.1 GCA_023425905.1 Actinomycetes bacterium
CCGCCTGCCGGCCGAGGCGGTGCGCACCCTGCTCGCGACCGCGGGCGGTCCGACGTGGGCGCCCGCAGACCCTGCGCCGTACGTGTTCTCCACGCAGCTCGGGCACGAGCTGTCGCTGTTCGGGCAGCCCGGGCCGGACGACGAGGTGCTGCTCCGCTCCCACTCGTCCTCGGGGACCGCAGCTGAGGGGTGGACGATGCTCTGGCTCGGGCCGCAGGACGCGCTCACCGCCGCCCTCGTCGTCGACCGTCCGGCGGACGTCGGGGGTGCCCGCCGCCTCATGGCGAGTGCCGACCCGGTCCGGGTCGACCGCGCGAAGGCGTCCGACCCGGACCAGCCGCTGCGTCGAACCACGCTCGACTGACGGCGACGCTCACACGCGGGGGCGGAGGACGCTCGACCCCGACGGCGCGGCCGCTCGGGCTCAGTGGGCGAAGTGCCGCGTACCGGTGAGGTAGAGGGTGACGCCGGCCGCCTTCGCCGCTGCGACGACCTCGTCGTCCCGGACCGAGCCGCCGGGCTGGACGACCGCGCGCACCCCGGCGTCGAGCAGGACCTGAAGCCCGTCCGCGAAGGGGAAGAAGGCGTCGGACGCGGCTACCGCACCGCGTGCCCGCTCCGTGCCGCCCGCGTTGGCCCGCTCGACCGCGAGGCGGCAGGAGTCGACGCGGTTGACCTGCCCCATGCCGACGCCGACGGAGGCGCCGCCGTTCGCCACGAGGATCGCGTTCGACTTCACGGCACGCACCGCACGCCACGCGAAGGCGAGGTCGGCGAGGGTCGCAGCGTCGGCGGCCTCACCGGTCGCGAGGGTCCACGAGGTGGGGTCGTCGCCCGCGGCGTCGATGCGGTCGACCGCCTGGACGAGGAGGCCGCCGGAGATGGGGCGGGTCTCGATCGGGGCCGCCGGGGCGGACGCCACCTCGAGCAGCCGGATGTTCTTCTTGGCGGTGAGGATCTCGAGCGCGGCGGGCTCGAAGCCAGGGGCCACGACGACCTCGGTGAAGATGTCCTTGATCTGCTCGGCCGCCGCCGCCGTGACGACGCCGTTCGCGGCGATCACGCCACCGAAGGCTGAGAGCGGGTCGCACGCGTGCGCCTTGGCGTGGGCGTCGGCGATGTCGGAGCCCACCGCGATGCCGCACGGGTTGGCGTGCTTGATGATCGCGACGGTCGGCAGGTCGCCGTGGTCGTGCGCGGCGCGCCAGGCGGCGTCGGCGTCGACGTAGTTGTTGTAGCTCATCGCCTTGCCGTGCAGCTGGCGGGCCTGCGCGAGCCCGGCCGGGCCGAAGCCGTTGACGTAGAGCGCGGCCGGCTGGTGCGGGTTCTCGCCGTAGCGCAGGACGTCCGAGCGGGTGTACGTGCCGCCGATCCATGCCGGGAAGCCGGTCGAGACGGTCTCGCCGTCGACCTCGACCCCGTCGGTCGGGGAGACCACCGAGCTCATCCAACTCGCGACCGCCACGTCGTAGGACGCGGTGTGAACGAAGGCCTCCGTCGCGAGGGCCTTGCGCTGGGCGTACGTGAAGCCGCCGGCGGCGAGCGCCTCCGTCACCTGCCCGTACTGCGCGGGGCTCGTGAGGACGGCGACCGACGGGTGGTTCTTCGCGGCTGCGCGAACCATCGACGGGCCGCCGATGTCGATCTGCTCGACGCACGCGTCCGGGCTCGCCCCCGAGGCGACGGTCTCGGTGAACGGGTAGAGGTTGACGACGACGAGCTCGAAGGCAGCGACACCGAGCTCGTCGAGCTGGGCGAGGTGCTCGGGCTTGCGGGTGTCCGCGAGGATCCCGGCGTGCACGCGGGGGTGGAGCGTCTTGACGCGGCCCTCGAGGCACTCCGGGAAGCCGGTGAGCTGCTCGACGCCCGTGACCGGGATGTCCGCGGCGGCGATCGTCGCGGCGGTCGAGCCGGTCGAGACGAGCTCGACGCCTGCAGCATGGAGCGCGGCCGCGAGCTCGACGAGGTTCGTCTTGTCATAGACGGAGAGCAGGGCGCGGCGCACGGGGCGGCGGGCGCCGTCGGCGATCTGGACGGTGGGCAGGGACGGGGCTCCAGCCATGGTCACTCCTGGGTCGGCACGTGTGTGCGGGGGTGTGCACGACCGTCGGAACGGGCGTGCGATTCCTTGACAACCCAGGCACCCAGGCGAGCGGTGCGCTGCAGGGACGATCGGCCGCTCCCCGGTGGTGTCCCACCTTGTGCGCCAGTCACGGCCGTAGCCGATCCTAGCGCGGCGGGCACGGCCTCGTGCGGCCCCTGTGCGCCTCGGACGCGATCCTCGCCCGGTCAGACCGCCTCGAGGTCGATGCGCAGCCCGACCCCCGCCGCACCGGTCGCGACGATCGCGTCGAAGGTGCGGGCGTCGTCGGTGCTGAAGCCGTGGAAGTGGCCGAAGAGCTCGGCGGTCGTCGCGCCCAGGAGGTTGGTGAACAACGACAGCGAGCGGGCGACGTCCTCCTCCGGGAAGGGCTCGTCCTCGCCACCGCTCAGCAGGTCGGCGATCGCGGCACGGACGTCCGGGGCGAGCAGGCCGTCGGCGTCGAAGGGAGCTCCCGTCGGGAGGAGGTCACCCTCTGCGCGCGCCTGGTCCATGACGCGGACGACGACGCCCCAGACGCGGGCCGCATGGGCGACCGTGTCCTGCGGGGCTGCGTAACCGCGGATGGGGGTTCCGTAGATGAGCTCGTAGGAGTGCCTGTTCTCGAGCGCCCAGTTGCGGAAGGCCCGGGCGACGTCGAGCCAGATCTCGGGGGCGGGGGCGCCCTGCGACCGGGCATGGTCCTCGGCCTGCTCGCACACGAGCCCGACGGAGTCGTAGGCCTCGATGACGAGCAGCGTGAGCAGGCCGTCGCGGGAGTCGACGTAGCGGTAGACGGCGGAGGAGGCGACGCCGAGGTCACGGGCGATCGCGCGCAGGGAGAGGGTCGCGGCCCCGTCCTTCTCGAGGTGGGCGCGCCCGGCCGCGAGGAGGTCGGCGGTGAACTGGGCGCGGGCCTTGGCGCGTGGGGTGAGCGGGGCGTCGGCCATGGACTCATGGTGCCGTGCCGAGATCACCGCTCGCAAACGAGAGCACCGCTCTTGACTCGCGCGACGACGCCTGTCACGCTCGTCGAGAACGAGAGCAGTGCTCTCACTATCGGAAGGACGCCTCATGGGCACGCACGTGATCGTCGGCAAGGGCCCGATCGGGTCCCACCTCGCCGCCCACCTCCTCGCCGAGGGCCACGACGTCCGCGTCGTGAGCCGCTCCGGCGCACCCGCGGGCGCCCCCGAGCAGCAGGCACGCCCGGAGGACGAGCGGGCCGTCATCCACGTGAGCGCCGACGCCTCCTCCGCACCCCAGATCGCCGCGGCGACCCTCGGCGCCGACGTCCTCTACAACTGCGTCAACCCGCCCTACCACCGCTGGGCGAGCCTGTGGCCGCCGATGTTCACCGCCCTCCTCGACGCGGCCGAGGCTCACGGGGCCGTGCTCGTCACCGCGGGCAACCTCTACGGCTACGCGCCCGGGTCCTCCCCCATGACCGAAGATCTCCCGCTGCGCCCTGTCGAGTCGAAGGGCCGCGTGCGGGCCTGGATGTGGGAGGAGGCCAAGGCCCGCCACGACGCCGGCCGCGTCCGTGCGACCGAGGTGCGCGCGAGCGACTACCTCGGCCCGCTCGCGACGACGACCGCCCACGCCGGCGAACGCCTCGTCCACCCGATCCTCACCGGACGCACGATCCGCCCGCTGTGCAGCGCGGACCAGCCGCACAGCTGGACCTACCTGCTCGACCTCGTCCGCGCCATGGCCGTCGCGGGAGTCCGCGAGGACGCCTGGGGCAAGCCCTGGCTGGCACCGACGAATGCCCCCCTCACCGTGCGCGAGCTCGCGACGCTCTACGCCGGCGCCGCGGGCCGCCCGGTCCCCCGGATCTCACCGCTGCCCGCGGCTGCCCTCGGCACCCTCGGGCTCGTCTCACCGATGCTGCGGGAGGCCTACCGGATCCGCTACCAGGTCACGGCGCCGTTCGTCATGGACTCGACCCGCACCGAGGAGGCCCTCGGCCTCGCCCCCACCCCGTGGCAGCAGATCGCCGAGGAGACGATCGCTTGGTGGCGCACCCAGGACACTGCGACCGCGAGCGCGCAGGCGTACCTCAGAGAATGAAGGTGATGAACCCGATGACGTCGAGCAGTGCCACGACGCAAGCGAGCACGAGCACGGGCCGCATGCGGCGGGCCCACGACGAGTCGACGAGCACGCGCCCGAGCAGCCCGCCTGCCACACCCGTGACGATGCCCCACACAAGGAACCGCCCGCCGAACGAGTCCATGGCCGTCGCGGGGTACGCCACCCCGACGATCGCACCCGCGACCGCCGCGATGAGCGTGCGCCGCCCGGACGTCGCCCTGCGCGTCAGACGCTCGATCGGGAGCGCGACGACGACACCGAGGACGACCGCCGGAATCGCCGCCATCGCGAACCCGGCCAGCGGGAGGAGCCAGGAGCCGGGGTCGAACGTGTCGCCGACGACGGTCGTCGCAGGAAAGAGCGCCATCCCGAGGTAGAAGGCGCCCACCACGGAACCCAGGGCGATGTTGATCGCCGCGACGAGCACGAGCCCCCGACGCACGAGGACCCTCGGCTCGTTCGCCTCGCGGTCCGGCAGTTTCACGGTGTCAGTGCTGGTCATCACCTCGGGCGTCGGCATGGGCGCAAGCCTACGCAGCCACAGGCCTCGCGGTGGGGGTTCTGCCTGGTGAGCTGAGCCTTCCGGCTCAGGCCAGCATCCCGACGAGCCCCACGAGGTCGACGACGAGCACGAACGCGACGAGCACCGCCACCGCCCGGCCGTTGCGCGCCAACGGCACGTCGACCGCGGCCCGGCCGGCCAGCGCGGCGAGCGCACCCAACGCGCACCCCCAGAAGACCAAGCCCGAGTTGTGTCCTCCGGTCAGACTCGCGCCGAGAATTCCGCCGACGGCCAGACCGGCGAGCGCTGCCACGCCCGTGCGCCGCCACCCGGAGTCGGCGCGGGTCCACCGCTCGAGCGGCAGTCCGACAAGACCTCCCGCGAGCATGGCGGGTGGTGGCACGCCCGGGAGCACGCCGCGGCGGCGGCCGGGCGGTGAGGCCTCGAGGGATCGGGCCGCGGGCAGAGTCGGTAGCCCGCGCGCGGACCTAGGAGTACTGCCAGAAGAACCCGACGGCGCCGATCGCGAGGACGACCCCCCGGAGCACGAGCACCGGAACCCGGCGCTGCGCCCAGCCGCGGTCGGCCAGGAGCCCGGCGAGGACGGCGGTGCCCGCGAGCAGGACGACGACGAGGACAGGACCGACGGCGCCGCCGCCGTCGAATGCGCCCTGCCACGCGAGCCAGACGAGGAACAGCCCGGCGGCAGCGGCGCCGGCGCCCGCGAGCGCGGCCCTGCGCACCCCCGGGGACGGGTGCGGCCGAAGAGCACGGTCGACCGGCAGCAGCAGGAGGAAGCCCACGAGCCCGCCCACGGGGAGGGTGAAGACGAGCGCGCTCGCCGCGCCCAGCAGCAGCCCGCCCACGTCCGAGGCCTCGCCCCCGCTCACGGAC
>JAFABT010000337.1 GCA_023425905.1 Actinomycetes bacterium
GTCGTGCGGCTGCCCGCTCAGGCGGACCGACGGAGCTTGCCAGCCCGGAGGAGGTCGAGGCGCTCGTCGAGCAGCACCTCGAGCTCGGCGACGGTGCGCCGCTCGAGCAGCATGTCCCAGTGGGTCCGCTGGTGCTTCGCGGGCTTCGCCTCGGGCTGCTCGGCGTCGCGCAGCAGCGCGGTCTCGCCGCAGCGGCACTCCCACGTCGGGGGCACGTCGGCCTCGACCGAGAACGGCAGAATCGTCGTGTGCCCGGCGGGGCAGTCGTAGTGGGTCTGGAGGCGCGGGGCGAACTCGACGTTCTCCTCGGTCTCCATGCTCTGGGAGCCGATGCGCATTCCGCGCAGCGATCGGTTGGCCATCGGTGTCCTCCTGGTACCTGGGTCGCACTGTCCGTGCGCAGGTGTCGACGTGTTCCTCTGGCTGTTCCAACGGCCGTGGAGGCATACGTGTTCCCCGGTGTGGTGAAGGACACGTGAACGTTCCTGCGTCCCGGACAGGGCGCGGGGCCTCGCGAGGCGCTGGGATGGGCTAGCGGATGTTCGCTACCCAGGCTAGCGACTTTGGTCCTCGTGCGCCCGGCATCCGGAGGTGAGGTGCATGACACCCGAGCCCGGCGCCGCACACGGTCACGGGGCGGGCCTCCTGGCGTCGTAGGCAAGGAACCCCCGCTGGGACGCCGTCATCGCGAGGACCGCCGCGACGCACGCGAGCCCGCCCGCGATCGCGGCCACCGCCTCGCCCGTGACGACCGCGGCACGGCCTAACAGCAGCGTCCCGAGCTGCGGTCCACCCGCGACGACGACGATGAAGACGCCCTGCAGCCGACCCCGCATCGCGTCCGGGGTCGCCGCCTGGAGGATCGTCGAGCGGAACACCGAGCTCACGGTGTCGGCCGCACCGGCGATCGCGAGCACGGCGACGGCCGGCCACAGCACCCAGGAGGCGCCTCCCGCAGGCGTCGGCCCGGGTGAGAGACCGACGAGCAGGCCGAAGAGCGCGATCGCGAGCCCCCAGGCGACGACGCAGCCGACGACGACCCGGCCCTGGTGGCGGACACGTCCCAGAGGCCCCGAGAACAGGCCACCCAGGATCGTGCCCACGGCGATCCCTGCGACGAGCAGGCCCGCCGTCACCTCACCGCCGCCGACAAGAACGAGCCCGATCGCGGGGAACAGCACCCGAGGCATCGCGAGCACCATCGCGCACAGGTCCACGAGGAAGGTCATCCGCACGTTCGGGCGGGTGCCGAGGTAGCGCAGCCCCTCGACGACGGAGCCGAGCCCGACGCGTCGTCGCCCGGTCTGCGCCGCACCGTCCGCCGCGAGGGGCGGCATCGCGGGCAGCGCGACGAGCGAGGCGATCGCGCCGAGGAGGAGGACGAGCTCGATGCCGTACGCCCACGTGTAGCCCACGGTTCCGACGAGCGCTCCTGCGGCAAGGGGCCCGAGCACGAGCGCCACCCCGAACGACAGGCTCCCCAGCGCGTTGGCGGCGGGGAGCAGACGGGGGCTCACAAGGCGAGGCACGATCGCCGACCGGGCGGGGGAGTTGATGGCGAAGAGGGCGTTCTGTGCCGCGACAAGCGCGTAGAGCAGCCACAGCTCGACGACTCCCGCCCATGACGCCGCGGTGAGCACCGCGGCGACCACGGCGATGCCGACCTGCGTCGAGACGACGACGGCCCGGCGGTCGAACGCATCGACGATCGCGCCGCCGTAGAGGCCGAAGACCACGAGCGGGACGACGGCGAACACGCCGACGAGCGCGGCGTCGCCCGTCGAGCCACCGACCTCGTAGACCTGGAGGAGCACGGCGAAGCCGGTGAGCTGCGTGCCGACGCCCGACAGGGAGGTCCCGAGCCACATCCTGCGATAGGGGACCGACTCGCGCAGCGGCGCGAGATCGACCAGGACGTGACGCACGGGCACATCGTAGGCTGGCGAGTGCGAGCGGGCGTCGAGAGCTGCGGATCGAGGGAGTCAGCATGGGCACGGACCGATCGACCGCGGCGCATCCTGCCGACGCGCACGACCTCATCAGGGTCGAAGGCGCACGCGAGAACAATCTCAAGGACGTCAGCCTCGCGATCCCGAAGCGGCGGCTCACCGTCTTCACCGGGGTCTCCGGCTCGGGCAAGAGCTCACTCGTCTTCAGCACGATCGCCGCGGAGTCCCAGCGGATGATCAACGAGACCTACAGCGCTTTCCTCCAGGGGTTCATGCCTTCGGTCGGACGACCCGACGTCGACCGCCTCGACGGTCTCACGACGGCGATCATCGTCGACCAGGAGCGCATCGGAGCCAACCCACGCTCGACCGTGGGGACGGTGACGGACACGAATGCGATGCTCCGGATCCTCTTCAGCCGACTCGGCACGCCCCACATCGGCTCCTCGAACGCGTACTCCTTCAACGTGCCGACGGTGCGCGCGAGCGGGGCGGTGACGATCGAGCGGGGCGCACGGACGAAGGCCGAGGTCGCGACGTTCCACCAGCTCGGGGGGATGTGCCCGAGGTGCGAGGGCATGGGGTCGGTCAATGACGTCGACCTCACGGCGCTCTACGACGCGTCACTCTCGCTCAACGAGGGCGCTCTCACCATCCCGGGCTACTCGATGGAGGGCTGGTACGGCCGGATCTACCGGGGGAGCGGCTTCTTCGACCCGGACAAGCCGATCGCACGCTTCACGAAGCGGGAGCTGCACGACCTCCTCTACAAGGAACCGACGAAGATCAAGGTCGACGGCATCAACGTCACCTTCGAAGGGCTCATCCCGAAGATCCAGAAGTCCTTCCTCACGAAGGACGTCGACGCGATGCAGCCGCACGTCAGGGCGTTCGTCGAACGTGCCGTCACGTTCATGCGCTGCCCAGAGTGCGAGGGCACGCGCCTGAGCGCCGAGGCGCGCTCGTCGACCATCGACGGCGTGAGCATCGCCGACGCCTGCCGCATGCAGATCAGCGACCTCGCGCGCTGGGTGCGGACGATCACGGACCCGTCCGTCGAACCGCTCGTCGACGGCCTGGGCGCCATGCTGGACTCCTTCGTCGACATCGGCCTCGGCTATCTCTCGCTCGAACGGCCCTCGGGGACGTTGTCCGGGGGAGAGGCCCAGCGGACGAAGCTCATCCGGCACCTCGGCTCTGCCCTCACGGACGTGACGTACGTCTTCGACGAGCCGTCGATCGGGCTGCATCCCCATGACATCCAGCGCATGAACGAGCTGCTCGTCAAGCTCCGGGACAAGGGCAACACGGTGCTCGTCGTCGAGCACAAGCCCGAAGTGATCGCGATCGCGGATCACGTCGTCGACCTCGGTCCGGGCGCGGGGGCGGCCGGGGGAGAGGTGTGCTTCGAGGGTTCGGTCGATGGGCTGCGAGCGAGCGGCACGCTCACGGGCCGCCATCTCCACGACCGCGCAGCCCTCAAGGAGTCCGTCCGGACCCGCTCGGGGGTGCTCGAGATCCGTGGTGCGCGCACGCACAACCTCCAAGACGTCGACGTCGACGTGCCGCTCGGCGTGCTCGTCGTCGTGACCGGCGTGGCCGGTTCGGGCAAGAGCTCCCTCATCCACGGGTCGATACCTACGTCGGCCGACGTCGTTCTCATCGACCAGGGTGCGATCCGCGGGTCGCGGCGCAGCAACCCGGCGACGTACACCGGTCTGCTCGAGCCGATCCGCAGAGCCTTCGCCAAGGCGAACGGTGTGAAGCCCGCACTGTTCAGTGCGAATTCGGAGGGCGCGTGCCCGGTGTGCAACGGAGCAGGCGTCATCTACACCGATCTCGCGATGATGACCGGGGTGTCGAGCACGTGCGAGGAGTGCGGCGGGCGCCGGTTCCAGGCGTCCGTGCTCGAGTACACCTTCGGCGGGCGTGACATCTCCGAGGTCCTCGCGATGTCAGTGACGGAGGCGGAGGCCTTCTTCGCCGCGGGCGAGGCGCGGACACCGGCGGCGCACACGATCCTTCGCAACCTTGCGGACGTGGGCCTCGGTTATGTCAGCCTCGGCCAGCCGCTCACGACGCTGTCGGGTGGGGAGAGGCAGCGGCTCCGGCTCGCGACGCGCATGTCGGACAAGGGCGGGACATGGGTGCTCGACGAGCCGACGACGGGGCTGCACCTCGCCGACGTTGAACAGTTGCTCGGGCTGCTCGACCGCCTCGTCGACTCCGGGAGGTCGGTCGTCGTCATCGAGCACCACCAGGCTGTCATGGCGCACGCCGACTGGATCATCGACCTCGGCCCGGGTGCCGGGCACGACGGCGGACGCGTCGTGTTCGAAGGCACGCCCTCAGAACTCGTGGCAGCGCGGTCGACGCTCACCGGGAAGCATCTCGCCGACTACGTCGGGGCGTGACCCCACCAGTTCTCGTGATCCCCTCAAGAAGGGTGCACAGCGATGACGCGACGCGGCGCAGCCGGTACGGTCGTCGCGCTCCTGCTCCTCGGGGCGTGCGAGGACTTCTGGGGAATCCGGCTGCGCGAGGACGAGGGCGCCGACGGGCGCGGCGCCGGCGCGCCGATGGACGTCCGGATCGAGGGGAACCACCTCGACGGCGCCGCCAACGGGATCCGCGTCGACGCGGGTAGGGACATCATCCTTCGGGACAGCGAGACCTCCGGGGTGCGAGGCGACGAGGAACGCCTGGCTGTCGAGACCTCCTTCCTCAGGTGACCGTTGCGGCTACGCTCCCATCATGAGTCGGCTGCGACCGTGGTACGCGATCAAGCGCTGGATGTATCGGGGGAACCGCCCGCGTGGCTGGGCGCGTGCGGTGAACGCGGTCTACGGATGGGCCTTCGCCGGACGTTGGCTGCGGTACCGCCCGGCCGCGACGCTCGAGGTCGTCGGACGACGCTCGGGCGCGGCGATCACGCTCCCGGTGGCGATCGCCGACGTCGGCGCCGAGAGGTTCCTCGTCTCGATGCTCGGAGAGTCGAGCTGGGTGCTCAACGTCCGGGCGGCCGACGGTCGCGCCGTCATCCTGCAGCGTGGCCAGCGCGTGCCGGTGCGGTTGCACGAGATCGACGTCGCTGACCGTCCGCCGGTGCTGCGTCGGTACCTCGAGCTCGCGCCCGGTGCGCGCCCGCACGTGCCGGTCCCATGGCGGGCCCCGGTAGCCGAGTTCGCAGGCATTGCCGCGAACTTCCCGGTGTTCCGCATCGAACCAGAGAGCGCCGATAAGTGACATTATGACAAATCAGCGGCTGCACGCTGCATCCTGTGCCCCGGCCTCACAGTCGTTGCGGCTGCGAGACGAGACGCCGGTCTCCGCGAGATCGATCGACCTCGCTCGCCGTACCGTGCGAAGGTGACCGTCATGCCGACCGTTGCGCCTATGCGCGCTGAGCACGCCCGCGCCGTCCTGGACATATACAGCGCGGGCATCGCGACCGGCATTGCGACCTTCCAGTCCGAGCCGCCGGCCTGGGACGAGTTCGACGCCGCGCACCTGCCTCATCACCGCTTCGTGGCCATCGACGACGACGACGAGGTGCTCGGGTGGATCGCGGCGTCGCCCGTGTCAGGACGCTGCACGTACGCCGGCGTCGTGGAGAGCTCCGTCTACGTCGCCCCCGACGCGCGCGGGTGCGGCGTCGGGCGCCTCCTGCTCGACGCACTGCTCGGCTCGGCACGCGCCGGCGGGATCTGGACCGTCCAAGCCGGGGTGTTCCCCGAGAACACTGCGAGCCTCGCGCTGCACGAGGCCGCGACCTTCCGCGTCGTCGGCACACGCGAACGCCTGGGCAAGATGACGCACGGCCCCTTGGCGGGACGATGGCTCGACGTCGTCCTGCTGGAGAAGCGGCTCTAGTCCAGATCCTCGACGACTCGCCCCGTCAGTTCGCGAGCTCGAGGACCCAGCGTCGCTCGCTGCGCTGGGGGTCGCGGACGAGTGCGACGACCTCGTCCGTAGGCGTGAAGCCCTTGCGACGCGCCACCGCCTGACCCTTGCCGTCGTCCTGGGCGACCCATGCGCACAGCCGCGCCGCGGCCTGCTCGCGCGCCCACTCTGCGGCGGCGTGGATGAGCGCACCTCCGACGCCTGCGCTCCGTTCGAACGGGCGCACCCACAGCGACATGATCAACCGCTCGTCCACCGGCGTGCCCGGCTCCTGGATGACGTTGACGAGGCCAAGTGGCCTGCCGTCGTGCTCGGCGACGAACGACGTCGACCCCCGGAGTCGTAGCCGCCAGTGACGCTCCTGGAAGCCCTCCTCCCGTGCGAGGTTGCCACCCACCGACTGGGGCGAGTCACGGAGCGCGTCGAGACGGAGGTCACGGTAGACGGCCCAGTCGTCCTCGCTGAGGATGCGCACGCTCACCATGGACACATACTGCCCCAGCACCGTCCCGATGCGCGCCATCTGCGGCACTCCGACACCAATGAGCAGTACTTCTCACCCGTCCGGACGACCGGCGCCGCATGCCAGATCCCGCACCCGGCAGGCGTCCGGCCTACCCGTCGAGGTGGCGGGGCTTGTCGTCGTCCTCCCGGACGGCGTCAGCGACGTCCTCCTCAGGGCGGGGCGGGATGGTCGCGTCGTACTCGAGATCGGCGACCTCGCCGCTCAGCGGCGTGGGAGTGCTCTCAGGGGCGGGGACGGACTCGGTCATCGTGCCTCCTTCAACGGGGTTCGGCACAAACCTAGGACGTCACTCCCCTGCCCGCCACGCGTGATGCATGGCGGGCAGGGGCGCGAGGGTCCGACGGTCGTCACTCGATGACGAGGACGAGGTCGCCCCCTTCAAGCTGCTGGACGGCACCGATCGCGATGCGTCGCACCGTGCCCGCGACAGGGGTCGTGAT
>JAFABT010000345.1 GCA_023425905.1 Actinomycetes bacterium
GCATCCACCCCGCCGTCCTCACCGATCGCGGCCTCGACGCCGCGCTGTCGGCCCTAGCCGCCCGCAGCCCAGTGCCCGTCGATGTCGACGTCCCCGACGCGACCGTCGTCGGTGCGTCGTCGAGCGCCGCCCAGGCCGCCGCGTACTTCGTCGCCGCCGAGGCGCTCACGAACGTCGCGAAGCACGCCGGGGCGACCCGGGCGAGCGTCCGCGTCGACGTCGTCGCCGAGCGCCTGCGCCTCGAGATCGCTGACGACGGCGTCGGGGGAGCGACCCTCGCGCCCGGCAGCGGGCTCGACGGGCTGCGCGCCCGCGTCGAAGCCCTCGACGGAACCTTCGACCTGGACAGCCCCGTCGGAGCGGGCACGCGACTCACCGTGGAGGTGCCGTGCGCATCGTGATCGTCGAGGACTCCGTCCTCCTCCTGGACGGGCTCACCCGCCTCCTCACCGCCGAAGGGCACACCGTCACCGGCTACGGCACGGCCGACGACGTCGTCGCGGCCCTGGGCCCGGACGCCGACCTGCCCGACGTGCTC
Source organism: Actinomycetes bacterium (assembly GCA_023425905.1). GTDB lineage: Bacteria > Actinomycetota > Actinomycetes > Actinomycetales > Cellulomonadaceae > JAFABT01. The sequence continues at coordinate 539 of JAFABT010000345.1, forward strand.
GTCACCGACGTCCGCATGCCGCCCACGCACACCGACGAAGGCCTGCGCGCCGCGCTCCACCTGCGCTCGCTGCACCCGCGGCTGCCCGTGCTCGTCCTGTCCCAGTACGTCGAGCAGCGCTACGCCCGCGAGCTCTTCGCAAGTCAGGCTGGCGGCCTCGGCTACCTGCTGAAGGACCGCGTCGCCGACGTCGAGGAGTTCCTCGACGTGCTCGACCGCGTCGCAGGCGGGGCGACCGTCATCGACCCCGACGTCGTCGCCCAGCTCCTCGTGCGCTCGACCGGTCTGGAACGGCTCTCGCCGCGCGAGCGCGACGTACTCGCGCTCATGGCCGAGGGCCGCTCCAACGGGGCGATCGCCGACCGGCTCGTCGTCGGCCAGGCCGCCGTCGAGAAGCACGTCACCTCGATCCTCACCAAGCTCGACCTCCCGCCCGACGACGACCACCACCGCCGCGTGCTCGCCGTCCTGCGGTGGCTCGGGCACTCCAACCAAGGGACGACCTCATGACCACGACCACACTGCCCACCCCCGCCGCGACCCCGGCCGGCCCCGAGCGCGCACCATCCCCGCTCACGGCCGCACTGCGCACGCTCGGCGTCGCGGTCGCCGTCCTCCTCGTGGGGTGGGCCGCGGTGCAGGGCGCCGACTGGGCTGCCGCGGACTCCGGAGAGGAACGCCTCAGCTACGGGGCCGCGCCCATCGTCGAGCTCGTCGCCGACGGCGCCGTCACCGTCCGGGCAGGAGCTGCCGGCACCGTCGAGGTCCAACGGGAGTGGCGCGAGGGCCTCGCACCTGTGACCTACGGCGTCGAGGAGTCCGCCGAGCGCCTCGTCGTCACGCACACCTGCCCGTGGTACTCCGCGACGTGCAGCGCGGCGCTCGACGTCACCGTGCCGGCCGACGCCGACGTCGTCATCCGGTCCTCCGACGGGCGGATCGAGGTCGCGGGCATCGCCGGAGACCTCCTCGCGAGGACGGGCAGCGGGGCGATCTCCGTCGAACGCGTCGGTGGCGACGTCGACGCCGGGACCGGCTCGGGCAGCGTCGCCGCGACCGGCGTCGGTGGTGACGCGGAGCTGCGGACCGGCAGCGGCGGAATCGAGGCGCGTGACGTCGGCGGATCGCTCGAGGCGCGCAGCGGCAGCGGCCGCATCGAGGTGCGCGGCGTCGGCGGGGAGGCGCTGGCCCGGACGGGCTCCGGCAACATCCTCGTCGCGGGTGTCGCGAGCGACGTTGACGTCGACACCTCCTCCGGCCGGGTCACCGTCCACGGCAACGGCACGCCCGTCGCCCTCGACATCGCCACGAGCAGCGGCCGCCAGACCGTCGAGGCGCCGACCGACCCGTCCTCCCCCGTCCGGGTGAAGATCCGCTCCTCGAGCGGTGCCGTCGAGTACCTCGAGCCCCTGCGGTGACGCGGGTGCCGGGTAGCGTCGGGGTCATGCTCGAACTCAACGACGGAACCCGGCTGCCCGCGATCGGCTTCGGCACCTACCCGCTGCGCGGCGACGCCGGGACCGACGCCGTCCTCAGCGCGCTCGACGTCGGCTACCGCCTCATCGACACCGCCGTGAACTACGGCAACGAGGACGCGGTCGGTCGGGCGCTCGCCCGGACGAGTGTGCCGCGCGAGGACGTCGTCGTCACGACGAAGGTCCCCGGGCGCGACCACGGCTTCGACGAGACCCTCGCGTCCTTCGACCGCTCGGCCGCGGCCCTCGGCCTCGACGTCGTCGACCTCTACCTCATCCATTGGCCGAATCCGAGCGTCGACAGGTTCGTCGAGACGTTCCGGGCGATGGTCCGGCTCAAGGAGGAGGGGCGCGTGCGGTCGGTGGGCGTCTCCAACTTCACGCCCGAGTACCTCGAGCGGGTCGCGGACGCCACGGGGGTCATGCCCGCGGTCAACCAGGTCGAGATGCACCCGTTCTTCCCGCAGGTCGAGTTGCGCGCGTTCCACGCCGAGCACGGCATCGTCACCGAGGCGTGGAGCCCGCTCGGCAAGGCGGCCCCGGTCAAGGAGGCCGGCCCGGTCGCTGAGGCGGCCCGCGTGCACGGCGTGACGCCCGCGCAGGTCATCCTCCGCTGGCACCTCCAGCAGGGAGTCGTGCCGATCCCGAAGTCCGGCGACCCGGTCCGGCAGCGGGAGAACTTCGACCTCGACGGGTTCACGCTCGCCGAGGAGGAGGTTGCGGCGATCACCGCGCTCGGGCGGCCTGACGGGCGGCTGTTCGGCGGCGACCCGAGGACGCACGAGGAGATGTAGGGGAGGCTCGGTCCGAACGCGTCGGACTAGTCCGCTCCGAAGCCGAACAGTTGACCGTAGGCGGTGCTGCACATGGACTCGACCGCATCCTCTCGCCCGTCCAGCGGCGCGTTGGAGGCCGCGGTGACGCCGCAGGACAGCGTCGCCAGCGCACCCTCCTTGGTACGGCCGATCAGCAGTTGAAAGTTGCTGGTCAGCTGGCCGTTCTCCGAGCAGCCAGCGCTGCGCGTGAAGCCCTCGACCAGCGGGACGTCGACGATCTCGCCGTCGCAGTAGTTCCCCCAGGTCCGCGAGTCGTCCAGGACGCTGAGATCGTCCGATTGACTCCCGTCGACCTGAACGTCACTCGGCAAGGTGACCAGGGACGCACCGCTGCTCTCTGTGCTCGACGCACACCCCGCAAGCAGGAGCACCAGCACGGCGGCGGACCACCACGGAGATGTGCGCACGGCTCTGCTTCGTCCTGGTCACGCGGCGAGCTGAGTCTCAAAGGGCGGCTCACCCGGACGAGTGAACCCGCTGGAGTGAATCACACCCTGAGGCGCCGGCCACCCGCACCCGCCCGACGGCGAAGGGCCCGCAACCCACGTCGCCGCAGGTCACGGGCCCTTCGCCGTACTTCTGAGAGCGGAGGATGGGGGATTCGAACCCCCGAGGGCTTGCACCCAACACGCTTTCCAAGCGTGCGCCATAGGCCACTAGGCGAATCCTCCTGGCGGGACGAGGATACCCGAACTTGCGCGCCCCTCGGGTCGGGGCGGTGGGCGCCCCGGGGCGGTCTCGCTCCCACCGTGCGGTCGGGGGGTTGCGGGGGGCGGGGCGCGCCTGCGGACGCGCAGGTCACCCGCAGTCTGGGCGCGCTGGCGCGCCCTGCGTGCCAGGATCGAACCATGCCAGCCGAGCGTCTAGGGGAACGCCTTCGGGCGATCGTCGCGCGGTTCGACTCTCATGGAGAGACGGGACCGGTGCGGCTCGTGGCGAGCCGCCCGCAGATCGGCTGGCACTGGTTCAGCGAGGGTGCGGACCGCCCGTACCTCATGGGTCGGGCGACGTCGATGGCGACGACGGCGATCGCGCTCCAGCTCGTCGACGAGGGTCTGCTCGACCTCGACGCGCCGATCTCGCGCTACGTGCCCGCGGGCATGATCGCGGGGTTGCACGTCGTCGAGGGCGTCGACCGGGCGGAGCAGCTGACGATGCGGCTGCTGCTCTCTCACGCGACGGGCCTGCCGGACTACATGTCGGACCGGCTGCCGTCGGGCGGCCTGGCGGCGGCCGACGCGCTCCGTGAGGACCGCCCGTGGACGCTCGAGGACTCGCTCGAGGCGACGCGCAGGTTCCCGCGTCCGCTGTTCCTCCCGGGGGCGGCGGGGCGGGCTCACTACTCCGACCTCAACGCGCGTCTCGCCGGCCTCGTCGTCGAGAGGATCACCGGCTCAGGGTTCGACAGTCTGGTCACGGCGCGGATCGCGGACCCGCTGGACCTTGAGAGCACGTTCGTCTTCGGCCCGACGACGATGCACCGCTACGGCACGATCGACCGGCTCGTGCTGCGCGACGCCAAGCCGGAGATCCCGCACTTCCTCGCGTCGATGCAGGCGCAGGGCGGGCTGGTGTCGACCGCGGCGGAGCAGTTGACGTTCGTCCGGGCGTTCTTCGGCGGGCGGTTGTTCAACATGCGTCATCTCGAGGGGGTGCAGTCGACGTGGCGGCAGCTCGTCGGGCCGGTGCGGTACGGCATGGGCGTCATGCGCTACACCCCGTCACGCGCGTCGAGCCCGTTCACCGCGTTGCCGGCGATGGTCGGTCATGGCGGCTCGACGGGGGCGTTCACGTATCACGTGCCGCAGATGGGCCTGTTCGTCGCGGGGACGCTCAATCAGGCGTCGTCGCGTTCGCTCACGTACTCGATGCTCACACGGGCGGTGGTCGCGATACGCCGGACGCCGGTCGAGTTCATCGGGGACGGCACCCCGGTGCGGGCGGGGTGACCGGGCTGGGTTAGGCTTGGCGGTGACCCCTCGTGCGGCGTCATCTCGCTGAACTCCCCCAGGGCCGGAAGGCAGCAAGGGCAGGCGAGCTCTGGCGGGTGTGCGGGGGGTCCTCTCATGCAATGACCACCCAGTGGACGTCGTGATGGCCAGTATGTGAGACCGCTCGGGTGTGTCCTTCCTCGCATCTACCTGCCTGGCTACCCGATTTGCCCCGGAAAGATGCGGCCCAACGCCGGGCCAGATGTCCACGGAGTGAGACGACGGCGCTAGTCGTTGGCCCCCGTCACCCGACCCGGCAAGCATGGCGACATCCGATCACCCCGCTCGTCATCGGGCCCTGGCTCGTCGTCGCACCCCGAGAGAAGGAACCACCATGCTTCGCAAGACCGTCGCGATCGCCACCAGCGCCGCCCTCCTCCTTGCCCTGACCGCGTGCGGCGCGGGCGACTCGACGCTCAAGGCGAGCGCCGGCACCCCCGAGGACCCGATCGTCATCGGCGTCGTCGGCGCCTCGGACCCCGAGTGGAAGCTCTTCGCCGAGAAGGCCGCCGCCGCAGGCATCTCGATCGAGCTCAAGGACTTCACCGAGTACTCGCTGCCGAACCCCGCCCTCACCGAGGGTGACCTCGACCTCAACCAGTTCCAGCACATCAAGTACCTCGCGGAGTACAACGCGTCGACCGGCAAGGACCTCACGCCGATCGCCGCGACCGCGATCTACCCCCTCGGCCTCTACTCGAAGAAGTGGACGTCGATCGACCAGATCCCGGCCGGCGCGGAGATCGCCGTGCCGAACGACCCGTCGAACCTCGCCCGCGCGCTCCTCGTCCTCCAGGGCGTCGGCCTCATCACCCTCAAGGACGGCGGCTCGATCTACTCGACCGAGGCAGACGTCCTGCCGGAGTCCAAGGCGAAGGTCACCCCGGTCGACGCCGCGCAGACGGCCGTCGCCCTCAACTCCGTCGACGGCTCCGTCATCAACAACGACTTCATCGCCGACGCGGGCCTCGACCCGGCCGACGCGCTCTACGAGGACGACGCGGCCTCCGAGGCCGCCCGCCCCTACATCAACATCTGGGTGAGCCGGGCCGCGGACAAGGGCAACGAGAACTTCGCCAAGCTCGTCGCGCTCTACAAGGAGCAGGACGTCCAGGACGCGGTCGTCGCGAAGTCGGGCGGAACCGCCGTCCTCACGAACAGCACCGGCGCGGAGCTCGAGGGCTACCTCAAGGACGTCGTCGAGCAGGCCAAGACGCTCAAGAAGTGACCCGTCGACCGTGACGCAGGCCCCGGCGCGCCTCACCGCGCGCCGGGGCCTGCGGCCCTTCGGGGCACGCCCTCTCGCTCGGCCGCCAGCCGTGGAAGGATCCGACGCATGACGTCCGACACCCTCGCACCCCCGATGGTGAGCTTCCGTGACGCCTCGAAGGTGTTCACGACGAAGAACGGCGAGGTCCGCGCCGTCGACGGCGTGACCCTCGACATCGCCGCCGGGGAGATCTTCGGCGTCATCGGCTACTCGGGCGCCGGCAAGTCGACGCTCGTCCGCCTCATCAACGCCCTTGAGCCCGTGACCGGCGGCCAGGTCGTCATCGACGGCCAGGACATCACCGGCCTCAAGGACACCGAGCTGCGCAAGGTGCGCGCCGGGATCGGCATGATCTTCCAGCAGTTCAACCTGTTCTCCTCCCGCACGGTCGAGGGGAACGTCGCCTACGCGCTCGCGATCGCGAAGTGGCCCCGCGAGCAGCGCAAGGCCCGCGTCGCCGAGCTTCTCGACTTCGTCGGCCTCGCGGACAAGGCCAAGGCCTACCCCTCGCAGCTCTCCGGCGGGCAGAAGCAGCGCGTCGGCATCGCCCGCGCGCTCGCCGCGAACCCGAAGATCCTCCTCGCCGACGAGTCGACCTCCGCCCTCGACCCGGAGACGACGCAGGACGTCCTCAACATCCTCAAGCGTGTGAACTCCGAGCTCGGCGTGACGATCGTCGTCATCACGCACGAGATGGAGGTCGTCAAGTACGTGTGCGACCGCGTCGCCGTCATGGAAGGCGGCAAGGTCGTCGAGCACGGCGACGTGTACGGCGTCTTCGCGCAGCCCGAGCACCCCGCGACCCGCCGCTTCGTCTCGACGGCGCTGCGCGACCGGCCCAGCCCCGCCGCGCTCGAACGGCTCCGCAGACGCCACCCGGGCCGCATCGTCACCGTCGGCGTCCGGGAGGACGGCGGCGCCTCGGGCGATCTCACGCGCGCACTTCGCGACCACCCCGTCGACGGCACCGTCATCTACGGCGGCATCACCGAGATCGCCGAACGCCCGTACGGCTCGCTCACCCTCGAGATCGCCGGGGACGACGACGCGATCGCCGCGTTCGTCACGGACCTGTCCCGCACGACGAGCGTCCTCGACCTCGGCACCGCCGCCGCACCGATCGCCGACCCCGACGCGGTAGGCCCGCGGGCGTCGACCGACGGCTCACCGCCCGGCCCCGAGGATCCGCTCGCCGGCGCCCGTGACGCGGCTGCCGCGGAGGCGCTCCTGCTCGGGCGCGGCGGGTTCGGCGCCTCGTTCGCCGCCGTATTCCGGAAGGGGAAGAAGTGGTGACCGCCGCAACCGACTGGGAGTACCTGCGCCCGCTGCTCCTCGCCTCGATCAACGAGACGCTCTACATGGTCGGCGCCGCGCTGCTCGTCGCGCTCGTCGTCGGGCTGGCGCTCGGAGTCGGGCTCTACGTGACCCGGCGCGGCGGACTGCTCGCGAACCGCGCGGTCTACACGGTGCTCAACGTCCTGGTGAACCTCGTGCGGCCCATTCCGTTCGTCATCTTCATCACGGCGATCTGGCCGGTCACAGTGTTCGTCGTCGGCAAGTCGATCGGTACCGAGGCCGTGATCTTCCCGATGTCGATCATGGCGTCGTTCGCGTTCTCCCGGCTCGTCGAGCAGAACCTCGTCGCCCTCGACCCCGGCGTCATCGAGGCGGCCCGCGCGATGGGTGCGTCGCGGTTCCGCGTCATCTGGTCGGTCATCCTGCCCGAGGCGCTCGGGCCGCTCGTGCTCGCCTTCACGTTCCTCGTCATCGGGGTCATCGACATGTCCGCGATGGCCGGGATCATCGGCGGCGGTGGCCTCGGCGACTTCGCGATCCGGCACGGCTACCAGCGCTTCAACTGGGAGGTGACGTTCGTCGCGGTCGCGATCATCGTCGTCATCGTCCAGGTCGTGCAGCTCGCCGGCAACGGGGTCGCACGGCGCTTCCTGCGCCGCTGACGTGGCGGCACGAGCGGACCGCCACGCCGCCCGCCGGGCGCATAGGCTGCCCTCGTGACGACCGCCCTCTACCGCCGCTACCGCCCCGACTCCTTCGCCGATGTCATCGGGCAGGGCCACGTCACGGACCCGCTCATGCAGGCGCTGCGCAGCGGGCGCGTGAACCACGCCTACCTGTTCTCCGGCCCGCGCGGCTGCGGCAAGACGACGTCCGCGCGCATCCTCGCGCGCTGCCTCAACTGCGCCGAGGGCCCGACGGACACCCCGTGCGGGACGTGCCCGTCGTGCGTCGAGCTCGCGAGCGGCGGTCCGGGCTCGCTCGACGTCGTCGAGATCGACGCGGCGAGCCACGGCGGCGTCGACGACGCCCGGGACCTGCGGGAGCGCGCGACCTTCGCCCCCGCGCGTGACCGCTTCAAGGTGTTCATCCTCGACGAGGCCCACATGGTCACCTCGCAGGGCTTCAACGCGCTGCTCAAGATCGTCGAGGAGCCGCCCGAGCACGTGAAGTTCATCTTCGCGACGACGGAGCCCGACAAGGTCATCGGCACGATCCGCTCCCGCACGCACCACTACCCCTTCCGCCTCGTGCCGCCAGGCGTCATGAGCGACTACCTCGGGCTGCTGTGCAGCCGGGAGGGCGTCGACGTCGCCTCGGGCGTCCTGCCCCTCGTCGTGCGCGCCGGGGGCGGGTCCGTCCGCGACTCGTTGTCGATCCTCGACCAGCTGCTCGCCGGGTCCTCCGCCGTCGACTACGCCGCAGCGCTCGCCCTGCTCGGCTACACGCCCGACTCGCTGCTCGACGACGTCGTCGACGCGCTCGCCGTGGGCGACGGGGCGAGCGCGTTCCGCGTCGTCGACCAGGTCGTCGCGACCGGGCAGGAGCCGCGGCGCTTCGTCGAGGACCTCCTCGAGCGGCTGCGCGACCTCATCCTGCTGTCCGCTGCGGGCCAGGCCGGCGAGGTCGCGTTGCGGGACCTGCCCGCCGATCAGCTCGCCCGGATGCGCACTCAGGCGCAGAACCTCGGCGCCGCGGAGCTCTCGCGTGCGGCCGACCGGGTCAACGACGCGCTCACGGAGATGTCCGGCGCGACGAGCCCGCGGCTCTACCTCGAGCTGCTCGTCGCCCGCCTGCTGCTGCCCGCGGCCGACGACGAGGTCCAGGGATTCGCCGCGCGGCTCGACCGACTCGAGCGCAGCGGGGGAGGGGTGGGGGTCGCGGCGCCGACGGCACCGGCTGCCCCCGCACCGGCACCCGCGATTCCGGCACCCGCAACGACCGCGGCTTCGGCGCCGTCC
>JAFABT010000349.1 GCA_023425905.1 Actinomycetes bacterium
CTCCCGCCCCACGACCGGTCGGGCGGAGAGCCGTGGGGCTTCGATCGCCGTGCGTGCGTCGGCCGCCGCCGCCACGAGGACCGCGAGCGGCAGCCAGCATCCTGCCGCCTCGAGGCGGTGCGCGTGCTCGGGGAGCACGACGCCCGTCGGCCCCTGCGCGAGGACCCGACCGCCGGGCCCGAGGGCCGTCGTCGTACCCGGAAGCGACTCCAGGAGGTCGAGACGGTGCTCGACGAGCAGCGTCGCGGGTCCCGTCGCGTTGCGCGCTGACCCGCGGAGCCGCGCGAGCAGCCGGCCGACCGCACGTGCTGCGACGGGGTCGAGCATCGACACCGGTTCGTCGAGGAGCAGCAGCGCCGGGTCGGCGACGAGGACGGAGGCGAGCGCGACGCGCTGCGCCTCGCCTCCCGACAGGGTCGCGGGGTCGCGGCCGAGGAGGTGGTGAGCCCCGACGCGGATGAGCGCCGCGCGCACACGGGGGGAGATCTCGTCGGCAGGCACCGCCTGGTTCTCCATGACGAACGCCACCTCGGCCTCGACGTCGGGCAGGAAGAGGTGGTCTGCGGGGCGCTGCTGGAGGTACGCGGTCGCGGGCGTGACCGCGAGGCTCCCGGACAGGTCGGCACGGATCGGCTCGGGGATGACGCCGGCCGCGATGCGCAGCAGCGTCGACTTGCCGCCCCCGGAGGGGCCGACGACGAGGTGATCGGTCCCTGCGGGCACGTCGAGGTCGAGCCCGTCGAGCGCAGGCAGCCGCGCGCGGGGGTAGCGCACCCGGAGCCCGCGGGCCCGCAGCGCGGTCGACGTGGCCCGTGGGACGTCAACGGTCGTCACGAGCGCGTCCGAGTGCGTGGTCGTCCAGGACGCCCGTCCGGGCGAGAAGGTCCCCGAGCAGCCGCGCCGCCACCCCCGCGAGCAGGACGCACGACGTCACGGTGAAGACGAACCGGAGATCGAGGTGCTCCTGACCGATCCACCCCTGCCGCACCGCGTTGTAGGCGAAGGTGAGCACTCCCGCAGCCAGACCGGAGGCAAGGAACGTTCCCCAGCCGTACCGCCGGTAGCGCGTGATCGCGAACGGCAGCTCCGCGCTGGCCCCCTGCACGAGCGCGGCGAGCAGGAGAGACGGGCCGACGGGCGAACCGAGGAAGACGACTTCGACGACGGCTGCGAGCACCTCGGCCAGCACGCCGGCACCGGGCTTGCGCACGATGTGCACCGCGAGCGGGGCGACGACGATCCACGACCCCGCGAGGACGTTCTGCGCGAGGTCGCCGAGCGGCCCCATGGCGACCTGGAGCGCGTACCAGCCCTGGACGAACGTCCAGTAGAGGAACCCGAACACGGCGCCGAGCACGGCGATGAGCACGAGCTCGTGCAGCGTCCAGCCGCGACGGGGACGGGTGGCGGGCGCGACGCGCTCCTCGAGCCCGGCGCTCATCGACCAGCCGCCGCTCGGCTCGCGCGGACGTCGTCCTCGCTCGGGTGGTTGAGCGACACGGTCGCGTGCGCAACGACGTGGCGGACGGTGCGCCCCACCTCGAGCCAGGTCCCTGCCACGAGGTCGAGCACCTCGCCGAGGTCGCCGATGAGCTCGGTGACGAAGTGCTGCGGCGGCCCGACGAGCCCCCGGTCCCGCGCGGTCTCGATCGCTTCGAGCACGGGGGCGAGGTGCTCGCGCGGGGGCGGGGCGTCGTCGGCCGCGCCGTTCGCGTCACCGATCGTGGCGGGCCTGACCTCGTCGAGCAAGGGGTAGAGCGCCCAGTGCGCGCGCGCCTCGACTCCGACGCGGGGCAAGGGTGCGAGCGAGGCTGGCGCGGCCGCCGTGGGATCGGCCCCGCAGGTCACCTCTCCCGGGCAGCCCCGCGAGAGGTGGACGTGGGCGACCGCGTGCGCGCCGCTCGCAGCTACCGTGCCGAGCAGTGCGGCGAGGTAGGCGAGGACGCCGGTCTCGTCGCCGCGGACGAGGGTGGACACGGGGCCGGTCGTCGCCGTGACGGCGCGGTCGGCCTCGCGCGCGGTCGAGGCAGCCGTGCGCAGCGCGTGCTCGAGCACCGCGACGTAGTCGTCGCGCATGACCGAGACGGTGACGCGGGCTCCCACGCCCGTCGTCCGGGCGTGCTCGGTGATCCAGGTCTCGTCGGCCGTCGATTCCCGGCGGCCGGGAGCGGTGAGTGCGGGTGTGGTCACGATGGGTCTCCCTCGAGGCGCGCCCCCGCGGGTGTGCACGCCCGAGGCCGGCCCGCACGCGTGCGGGCCGAACTCAGCCCTGCTCCCTACGCTGGTATTGACCAGATCAGGTTCCACGGGTCTGCGGGTGGGACTCTCGTCCGGCCGCACTCTCAGCGCTCCTGCGCTCCCCGGGGGCTAGTCCGGCGAACGTAGCCCCGCACGCGCCCGGCCGACAACACGTGTCTCAGCACCTGGCCGGTGAGCACCTAGGATGGGTCGGAGCGCCTGCGGGCGCCCCACGAGGACGGCGAAGCGCCGCCGGCCGCCCCAGCACATCCTGGAAGGACCCCTCCGTGCTCCGCACCCACACCGCCGGCTCCCTGCGAGCCGAGCACATCGGTCAGACCGTCACGCTCTCGGGCTGGGTCGACCGTCGGCGCGACCACGGCGGTGTCGCCTTCATCGATCTGCGGGACGCCTCGGGGATCGCCCAGGTCGTCATCCGGGACGAGGCGGTCGCGCACCCGCTGCGGTCGGAGTTCGTCCTCAAGGTGACGGGGACCGTGTCTCAGCGTCCCGAGGGAAACGCGAACGCGAACCTCGCGACCGGCGAGATCGAGGTCATCGCCGAGGACGTCGTCGTCCTCAACGAGTCCGCGCCGTTGCCGTTCCAGGTCTCGACCGCCCTCGACGGCAACGAGACGATCGGCGAGGAGGCGCGGCTGCGTCACCGGTACCTCGACCTTCGCCGGCCCGCGCCGTCGCGTGCCATCCGGCTGCGCTCGCAGGTGAGCGCTGCGGCGCGCCGCGTGCTCGAGGCGGAGGACTTCGTCGAGATCGAGACCCCGACCCTCACGCGTTCCACGCCGGAGGGCGCTCGTGACTTCCTCGTGCCCGCCCGGCTCGCGCCCGGCTCCTGGTACGCGCTGCCGCAGTCGCCCCAGCTGTTCAAGCAGCTGCTCATGGTCGCGGGCATGGAGCGCTACTACCAGATCGCCCGCTGCTACCGGGACGAGGACTTCCGCGCCGACCGTCAGCCTGAGTTCACGCAGCTCGACGTCGAGATGAGCTTCGTCGAGCAGGACGACGTCATCGCGCTCGGCGAGAAGATCCTCGTCGCGCTGTGGAAGCTCGTCGACGTCGAGATCCCCACCCCGATCCAGCGCATGACCTTCAAGGACGCGATGGAGCGGTACGGCTCCGACAAGCCCGACCTCCGCTTCGGGCTCGAGCTCGTCGACCTCACCTCGTACTTCGCCGAGACCCCGTTCAGGGTCTTCCAGGCGCCGTACGTCGGTGCTGTCGTCTTCCCCGGCGGCGCCGACACCCCGCGTCGTGGCTTCGACGCCTGGCAGGAGTGGGCCAAGCAGCGCGGTGCCAAGGGCCTCGCGTACGTCACGTTCGCCGAGGACGGGACGCTCGGCGGCCCGGTCGCGAAGAACCTCTCCGACGCCGAGCGCGACGGCCTGGCCGCCGCGACCGGCGCGAAGCCGGGCGACGCGGTGTTCTTCGCGGCGGGCAAGACGAACGAGGCCCGCGCGCTCCTCGGTGCCGCGCGCCTCGAGGTGGGCCGCAAGGCGGGTCTCATCGACGAGTCGGCCTGGTCGTTCGTGTGGGTCGTCGACGCCCCGCTGTTCAAGCCCACGGGCGAGGACGACGACGTCGCTGTCGGGGAGGGCGCCTGGACCGCCGTCCACCACGCCTTCACCTCACCCACGCCCGAGTGGATCGACACCTTCGAGGAGAACCCGGGCGAGGCGCTCGCCTACGCGTACGACATCGTGTGCAACGGCAACGAGATCGGCGGTGGCTCGATCCGTATCCACCGACGCGACGTGCAGGAGCGTGTCTTCAAGGTCATGGGCATCGGCGAGGATGAGGCGCAGGAGAAGTTCGGCTTCCTGCTCGACGCCTTCGCCTTCGGCGCCCCGCCGCACGGCGGGATCGCGCTCGGCTGGGACCGCATCGTCGCGCTGCTCACGCGGTCGGAGTCGATCCGCGACGTCATCGCGTTCCCGAAGTCCGGTGGCGGCTACGACCCGCTCACTCAGGCGCCTGCTCCGATCACGGCGCAGCAGCGCAAGGAGGCCGGCGTCGACGCGAAGCCGACCGACGCACCGACCGCGGCTGGCTGACGGCGAGGGGTCACCACCGACGCGGCGGCGGCTCCGTGCCTGCCATGCCGCGATGACGTCCGGGGGCCGCGTCCGGCACGGGGGCGGGTGCCTCTCGCGCGTCGGCCCACCCCCAGACTGCCCGCACGGCAAGCCACGGTGCCCGGACGAGTGGCCCGAGGCCCCAGGTGCCCCGGATGAGCGTGTCGGCCGTGGGCATCGTGAAGGTGCTCGGGGTCGCGAGCCAGAGAAGCCCGATGCAGAGCGTCACTGCGCCGAGGAGCAGGACCCCGCCCACGCTGAGCAGCAGCACTGCCGCTGCGATGAGGGCACCGAGCACGGCGACAGTGACGAGGACGGCGACGACGAGACGTCCGGGGTGCGGGTGGGGGGCCATGGCGCACACGCTAGGGCATCGCCACGACCGCGCGAGGGCATAGCGGCGCGAGCCGCCAGTGGTCGGTGGCCGAGCGCGTCAGTGAGAGAGGGAGAACCTCGCGGCGAGCGGCTGCACGACGCGCGGCGCCCACCAGTTGGCCCGGCCGAGGAGCGTCATGGCCGCAGGGACCAGCAGCATCCGCACGAGGGTCGCGTCGATGAGGACGGCGACCGCGAGCGCGAACCCGACCTCCTTGATGACGAGGAGCTCGCCCGCGACGAACCCGAGGAAGACGACTATGATGATCGCTGCCGCCGACGTGATGATCCGTCCCGAGCGTTGCAGCCCGAGGCGCACAGCCTCGTCGTTGCTGGCCCCGGCGTCGTGCGCCTCCTTGATCCGGGAGAGGAGGAAGACCTCGTAGTCCATCGCGAGGCCGAATCCGAACGCGAGGACGAGTGCGAGCACGTACGTCTCGATCCCGCCCACCGGGGTGAAGCCGAGGAGCCCCGACAGGTGGCCGTCCTGGAAGACCAGGACGAGCACGCCGATCGACGCCCCGAGCGACAGTGCGCTGATGAGAAGCGCCTTGACGGGGATGACGACGGAGCCGGTCATGAGGAAGAGCAGCATGAAGGTCGCGAGCGCGACGAGCCCGACGACGTACCAGACTCGGTCGACCATCGCCTCGAGGAAGTCCGTCTGGTTCGCGGCCTGCCCGGTCACCCAGAACTCGAACCCGGGGTCGAGAGCCCGGATCTGGTCGACGACGTGGCGGGCGGTCGCGCCCCCCGCGTCGTCCGAGTCGGGGCGCACGCCGAGGACGACATAGCTGTCGATCGGGGCCGCCTCGTCGACGCCCGCGACGTCCTCGAGCGTCGAGAGCTGGGCCGTCCAGGCCTGCGCCTGGGCGAGCGTCGTCTGAGCGACCACCCGGATCGCCGGCGACGTCGACGCTGGGTACTCCGCAGCGACCTCCTCGACGAAGTCGCGCTGCGTGCTGTCGGCGGGCAGCTGCTCGATCCCGGTGTTGCGCAGCTCCAGGTGGAGGACGGGCACGGAGAGGGTGGCGAGGACGACGAGGCAGCCGGCGAGCACGGCCCACGGTCGGCGCTGCACCCACGCCGCGAGGCGCGAGAACAGGCCGGTGTCACCGCCCGCGTCGCGGGTGCGGCGCAGGAGCCCGCGCACCCCGGGCAGTCGCGAGGCGAGGCCCGGCCGCGCGAGGCGTCGCCCGAGGATCGCGAGGAGAGCCGGCACGAGCGTCACCGAGGCGAGCAGGGCGACGACGATGATCGCGACGCCGCCCGCGCTGATCGCGCGCAGCACGGTGGGCGTGAAGATGAGGAGCCCTGCGACCGCGATCGCGACGATCGCCGCGGAGAACACGATGGTGCGCCCTGCGGTCGCCATCGTCGTCGCGAGCGCGCGCTGCACCGCACCGTCGCCGCGCCGCCGCCGGGTCGAGGCACCGTCGTCGGCGGCGAGGAGCGTGCTGAGCTCGTCCCGGAAGCGAGAGACGACGAGCAGCCCGTAGTCGATCGAGAGGCCGAGCCCGAGGACGGTGACGACGTTGACGACCGACGTGTCGAGGTCCATGACGTAGGACAAGCCGAGGAGCGCCCCGAGCGCGACCCCGATCGAGGCGACCGCACCGACGAGGGGGAGGGCGGCAGCGAGGAAACCGCCGAAGACGAGGACCATGAGGAGCAGCGCGACCGGCAGCGCGATGGTCTCGCCGGTGACGAGGTCGGCCTTCACCTGCTCGGTGATCTCCGTGAAGATGAGCGACCCCCCGCCGACCGTCCCGGTGGCTGCGGTCTCACCCGCGGCGACCATGGCTCCGGGGACCGCGCCGAGGCGGCTGAGGACCGCATCGACGGTCGCTGCGTGAGCCTCCTCGGTACGTCCGGTCTCAAGGGTCGTGACGACGAGCATGCCGTCGCCCGACCCGGCGAGCAGCGGTGCTGCTGCGGGGTTGTCGAGGCCGCCGGGCAGGACGTGGGGGTCGATGACCTGGGCGACGCCGTCGACGGCTGCGAGATCGGCCCGGGCGCTCTCGAGCACGGTGACGACAGCGGGGGAGGACGGGTCGATGCCGCTCAGCGCGAGAGTGAACGACTCCCCGCTCTCGACGGAGGAGAGGATCTCGCCCGCGCGCTCCGACTCCGAGCCCGGGACTGTCGGCTGGCCCGTCGAGAGCCGGTCGAAGAGGCTCGCGCCGCCGAGGCCTGTCACGGCGAGGCCGGCGCAGGTGGCGGCGACGACGACCCACGCGAGGATCGTCCACCACGGGTGGCGGGCGACGGTACGTCCAAGGGTCTCCAGCACGCGGGCCAGCATGACATCCGGACCGGGCCGGGGGCCATCCGGGGTGCCCGCGCGGGCCGAGGGAGCGCATAGCCTGACCCCATGGATCTCTTCTCCCAGCTCGACCCGGCGGGCCAGGGGCCTGGCGGGCTGGGGGCGCCGCCCGAGGCGGGCCCCGGGGCCCCGCTGGCCGTGCGGATGCGGCCGCGGACCCTCGCGGAGGTCGCGGGGCAGCGTCATCTGCTCGAGCCCGGCTCGCCGCTACGCCGGCTGGTCGACCCGCCAGACGACGCGTCGCGGCGCGCGGCACCCTCGTCGATCGTGCTGTGGGGTCCGCCGGGGACGGGGAAGACGACGCTCGCCTATCTCGTCGCCGCGACGTCCGGCCGGGCGTTCGTCGAGCTGTCGGCCGTGACGGCGGGCGTCAAGGACGTGCGCGAGGTCATCGAGACGGCCCGGCGCAGGCTTGCCCGCGGGGCCGGTGAGACGGTGCTCTTCATCGACGAGGTGCACCGGTTCACCAAGACGCAGCAGGACGCACTGTTGCCTAGCGTCGAGAACCGGTGGGTCACCCTCGTCGCGGCGACGACGGAGAACCCGAGCTTCTCGGTGAACTCACCCCTGCTGTCGCGCTCTCTCCTGCTCACGTTGCAGCCGTTGGCGACCGAGGACGTCCAGGAGCTCGTCCGTCGAGCCGTCGAGGACGAGCGCGGGCTCGACGGAACGGTGGCGCTCGACGCCGACGCCGAGGCTCACCTGCTGCGGCTCGCGGGGGGCGACGCGCGCAAGGCACTGACGATCCTCGAGGCTGCGGCGGGGGCGGCGCTCGACAACGCGCGGGCCGCAGATGGGCAGCATCCCGACAGGACGACGGGTGACCCCGTGCCCGTCGACCTCGCCTCGATGGAGCGGGCGATCGACGTCGCGGCGGTCCGCTACGACCGGGACGGGGACCAGCACTATGACGTCGTGAGCGCCTTCATCAAGTCGATGCGCGGCTCGGACGTCGACGCGGCGCTGCACTACCTCGCCCGGATGATCGCGGCGGGGGAGGACGCGCGCTTCATCGCGCGTCGGGTCGTCATCGCCGCAGCCGAGGAGGTCGGCATGGCGGATCCCTCGGCGCTGCAGACCGCGGTTGCGGCAGCCCAGGCGGTCCAGCTCGTCGGGATGCCTGAGGCGGGTCTCGTCCTCGCGGAGGCCGTCGTCCACGTCGCGACCGCACCGAAGTCGAACGCCTCGTATGCGGCACTCGGCGCGGCGCTCGCCGACGTGCGGGCGGGCAAGGTGGGTGCGGTGCCGGCGCACCTGCGTGACGCTCACTACGCGGGTGCGAAGGGCCTGGGGCACGGAGCCGGGTACCGGTACGCCCATGACGAGCCGCACGCGGTCGCAGGTCAGCAGTACCTCCCGGACGTGCTCGATGGCGCCCGGTACTACGAGCCGTCGGACCGAGGGTATGAGCGGCAGGTGGCCGACCGCCTCGTGCGAATCAGGGAGATCCTCGCTGATCGCGACTGAGCGCTCAGGTAGCGGGCGACCCGGGAGCACCTGACGAGGAGCAGCGGGCCATGCGCTAAGATGGGGAAGTTGCCTTCGGGCGACCACCTGGGGTCTCAGCCGAGATGCGCAGGGCGCGCTCCTCACGAGCGCCGCCCGGCTGCGCCACTGGTCGGCCCCGCGCCCGTCCGGACCTGCCGGACGTGGCGTGACGTACCACCACGACAGGAAGAACCACACAATGACGAAGGTCACCCGCGCGCGCCGCCAGGTGCGGCTTTCCCGCGCACTGGGCATCGCGCTCACGCCCAAGGCTGTCAAGCACTTCGAGAAGCGTCCCTACCCCCCGGGCGAGCACGGCCGCGCCCGCCGCCGCACCGAGTCGGACTACGCGGTGCGTCTGCGTGAGAAGCAGCGTCTGCGCGCCCAGTACGGGCTGCGCGAGAAGCAGATGACGCGCGTCTTCGAGGAGGCCCGCAAGGAGTCCGGCCTGACCGGTGAGGCGTTCGTCGAGCTGCTCGAGATGCGTCTCGACGCGCTCGTGCTGCGCTCCGGCTTCGCCCGCACGATCCTCCAGGCCCGCCAGGCCGTCGTGCACCGTCACATCCTCGTCGACGGCAAGATCGTCGACCGTCCCTCCTTCCGGGTGACGCCCGGCCAGACCATCCAGGTCAAGCCGCGCAGCCAGACGACGGTGCCCTTCCAGGTCGCTGCCGCCGGTGCTCACCGCGACGTGCTCCCCGCGGTCCCGGGCTACCTCGACGTCCAGCTCGAGAAGCTCCAGGCCGTGCTCACGCGTCGCCCGAAGCGCGCCGAGGTCCCCGTGACCTGCGAGGTCCAGCTCGTCGTCGAGTTCTACTCGCGCTGATCGTCCGATCACCGCGGCGCGCCCCGTCCCCCGGACCTCGGTCCAGGGCACGGGGCGCGCTGCGTTGCGGACGGTAAGGTTTCACCTGCTCCACCCGCGAGCTCGGTCACCGGTGCGCGCCGCAGAGGCGCACCGCAGAGGGAAGGACACACCATGTCGCTCGGAGACGTCGCCGGACTCATCGCGGCAGTCGCCTTCGTCGCGCTCGTCGGGCTGTGCGCCTTGCCGATCGTCAAGCTCGGCAAGGTCTTCGACGAGACCCGGACGTCGATCAAGGAGCTCACGGACCACTCGCTGCCGCTCCTTGACGAGACCGCGACCGCTCTCGCCTCCGCGAACACCCAGCTCGAGCGGATCGACACGGTCACCGCGTCCGCCGCTCGGGTGAGCGAGAACGTCTCTGCCCTCACGTCGCTGTTCGCGGCGACGGTGGGCGGTCCGATGATCAAGGTCGCGGCCTTCGCCTACGGCGCTCGTACGGCGCTGGGGGGACTCTTCTCACGCGGGAAGGCCTCCTGATGCGGCGCCTGTTCTGGGTCGCGGTCGGAGCGACCGCGACCGTCGTCGTCGTCGCGCGCGCCCGACGCGGGCTGCACGCGGTGTCTCCGGCGGGGGCGGCCGAGCGGGTCGAGGGCGCTGCGAGCGACCTCGCCACGCGCGCCAGGCTCGTCCCCGCGGCCTTCCGCGCCGCCCGCGCCGAGCGCGAGGCCGCGCTGTACGACGCGCTCGTCGGCGACGCCGACGTCGAGGCCACCCGCGCCGAGCGTCGCGAGAGCAGGTCCCGCCGGGGCCGGAACAGTGCGGCAGGACGCGGCGGTTTCGTCTACGACGACGACGGCTGGCCGCAGGACCGGCCCGACGACGACGGCGAGCTGCCCTACTCGTTCTTCTGACCCTGTCGTTCTACGCACCCTGATCCCCGCCGGACCCACCGGCGCCGAGGTCGACCGTCGCACCCCCGTATCACCGCCCCACCACGAACCCTGAGGACACCATGCGCACCGCCGAGATCCGCCAGCGTTGGCTCGACTACTTCGAGTCCCGCGACCACGCCGTCGTGCCGTCCGCGTCGCTCATCTCGCCGGACCCGACGACGCTCTTCGTCATCGCCGGCATGGTGCCGTTCATCCCGTACATGCTCGGCGAGCAGACCCCGCCGTGGTCGCGCGCAACGAGCGTGCAGAAGTGCGTGCACACCCTCGACATCGAGGCGGTCGGCAAGACGACCCGGCACGGCACGTTCTTCCAGATGAACGGCAACTTCTCCTTCGGTGACTACTTCAAGGAGGGGGCGATCACCTACGCGTGGGAGCTCGTCACCGGTGCGGTCGAGTCGGGTGGCTACGGCTTCGACCCGGAGAAGGTGTGGGTGACCGTCCACCACACCGACGACGAGGCGGTCGAGCTGTGGAAGCAGATCGCCGGCCTGCCGGACGAGCGCATCCAGCGCCGCGGCAATGCTGACAACTTCTGGACGACGGGGCAGCCCGGTCCCGCGGGCCCGTGCTCGGAGATCTACATCGACCGCGGACCCGAGTTCGGTGCGGAGGGCGGGCCCGTCGTCGACGAGGACCGTTACCTCGAGATCTGGAACCTCGTCTTCATGCAGTACGCGATCGACGACGTGCGGTCGAAGGACGAGTTCCGGATCACGGGCGACCTGCGCCAGCGCAACATCGACACGGGGATGGGCCTTGAGCGCGTCGCCTACCTGCTGCAGGGCGTCGACAACATGTACGAGATCGACGAGGTGTTCCCCGTCATCTCTGCCGCCCAGGAGATGTCCGGGCGCCGCTACGGCGCGAAGCAGGACGACGACGTCCGGATGCGCGTCGTCGCCGACCACGTCCGCTCGGCGCTCATGCTCATCGGCGACGGCGTCGTCCCGTCGAACGAGGGGCGGGGGTACGTGCTCCGGCGGCTGCTGCGCCGCTCCGTGCGGGCGATGCGGCTCCTCGGCGTCGAGGACCCGACGCTCCCGACCCTGCTGCCCGTCTCGCGCGACGCCATGGCCGCGTCCTATCCCGAGCTCGCGCAGGACTTCGACCGGATCAGCCAGGTCGCCTACACCGAGGAGGACGCGTTCCGGCGCACCCTCGTCGCCGGCACGACGATCTTCGACACGGCCGTCTCGCGGCTCAAGCAGCGGGGCGAGCCGGGCGGCACCGACCTCGTGCTGCCCGGCGACGAGGCCTTCGCGCTGCACGACACCTACGGTTTCCCGATCGACCTCACGCTCGAGATGGCGGCCGAGCAGGGCGTCGCGGTTGACGAGGCGGCCTTCCGCTCCCTCATGACCGAGCAGCGCACCCGCGCCCGCGCCGACGCGCTGGCGAAGCGTGCCGGCCGCGCGGACACTGCCGCGTACGCGGATCTTCGTGCCGAGCAGGCCGAGCCGACGACGTTCCTCGGATACACCGAGACGAGCGCGCGTGGTGCGGTCGTCGGGCTCCTCGTCGACGGTGTGCCCGCGCCGGCCGCGACCGCGCCGGCCGACGTCGAGGTCGTGCTCGACCGCACGCCGTTCTACGCCGAGGCAGGCGGCCAGCTCGCCGACCAGGGCGTCATCCTGCTCGACGGCGGTGCGCGCATCGAGGTCGACGACGTCCAGGCCCCGATCAAGGGCCTGTCCGTCCACCACGGGCGCCTCGTCGACGGCACGGTGACGGTGGGGGAGTCGGGTCTCGCGTCGATCGACGTCGAGCGGCGGGGCGCGATCGCGCGGTCGCACACCGGCACCCACCTTGTCCACAAGGCCATCCGGGAGTCGCTCGGCGAGACCGCGACGCAGGCCGGCTCGGAGAACTCCCCGAGCCGGATCCGCTTCGACTTCCGCCAGGGCGCCGCGCTCCCGATGGGCGTGCTCGCCGAGGTCGAGGAGCGCGTGAACTCACGCCTCCAGGAGGACCTCGAGGTCACGGACACCGTCATGGGCATCGAGGCCGCGAAGGCGTCGGGTGCGATGGCGCTGTTCGGCGCGAAGTACGGCGACGAGGTCCGCGTCGTCTCGATCGGCGGCGACTGGTCGCGCGAGCTGTGCGCGGGTACGCACGTGACGCGCTCCGGCGAGCTGGGCCTCGTCACGCTGCTCGGCGAGTCCTCGATCGGCTCGGGCGTGCGCCGGGTCGACGCGCTCGTGGGCGTCGGGGCGTACTCCGCGCACGCCAAGGAGCGGGCGCTCGTCGGTCAGCTCTCCGGCCTGCTCGACACGCGCCCGGAGCAGCTCGCCGATCGCGTCTCGACGCTCCTGGGACGCCTCAAGGAGGCGGAGAAGCAGCTCGCGACGGTGCGGCAGCAGCAGTTGCTCGCCTCGGCGGGCACGCTTGCGCACGGTGCGCGCGTCACGGGGTCAGGGACCCGGGTCGTGCTCCACGACGCGGGCGACGTCGGCTCGGCCGACGACCTGCGCGCTCTCGCGCTCGACGTCCGCGGTCGCCTCGGCGAGGAGGGCGGCTCGGTCGTCGCGGTCGCTGGGGTGAGCGGCGGTCGCCCGCTCGTCGTCGTGGCGACGAACGCGGCCGCGCGTGCCGGCGGGGCGCGCGCCGGAGCGCTCGTCAAGGTCGCCTCTGGCGTCCTCGGCGGCGGTGGTGGCGGAAAGGACGATCTCGCCCAGGGCGGCGGTCAGAATCCCTCGATGGTGGGTGACGCGCTCGACGCGGTGGGTCGCGAGCTCGAGGGCGCCGGGGCGTGAGCCCGCTGCCGCGCGGCGCCCGGCTCGGCGTCGACGTCGGTTCCGTGCGGGTGGGACTTGCCGCGAGCGATCCGGACGGGATCGTCGCGACGCCCGTGGGTACCCTCGGGCCGGACGACCTCGTCCAGGTCGTGGCGGAGGCGCAGGAGCGACGTGCAGAGGTTGTGTACGTCGGACTTCCTCGCCATCTTTCTGGCGCGGAGGGTTCCGCTTCTGCCATGGCCCGGGCCTACGCTGGGGCGCTGGCGCGCGCCGTGGCGCCGGTCGAAGTCCGGGTGGTCGACGAGCGCATGACGACGGTCACCGCGCACCAGGCACTGCACGCTGCTGGTAGAAAGGGGCGAAAGCACCGCCAGGTCGTCGACCAGGTGGCCGCGGTGGTCATTCTGCAGGCAGCGCTGGACGAGGAACGGTCCCGGGGGCACCGTGCCGGCGAGAGGGTCGACGTGGACCCTCTCGTGACACAGGACGAACGAGACGCGACGGAGTGACGAGTGGTACGAGACGACCGGTCTTCCCAGGGCGGCGCCGACCGCCCCGAGGGCGGGCAGTGGCCGAGCGTGCAGTGGCCGTCTCTCGGCGAGCCGCCGCAGCCTGACGCGTCGTATCAGCGGGCGCCGTACCCGAGCGTCCAGCACGCCGCCCCCGCTGCGCCGCAGGTGCTCAGCCACCCGCAGTACTACGACGAGACCGGCACGCCGGTGCAGCCGACCCACTACGACGAGCAGGGTCGACCGGTCTACGACCGGCCCGTGTACGAGGCCACGGCCTTCGACCCGCCGCTGCCGCAGGTCTACTCACCGGTCGCATCGCCTGCGACAGCGGAGCAGCCGCTCTACGACTGGTCCCGCCACGAGGCGGAGCAGGCGACCGCGTCGCAGCAGCCCGCCGTGGGTCATGCCGACCAGCACGCGATCCCCGAGCAGCACGGTCACGCGGAGCCTTACGGCTACGCAGACCCCTACGGGCACGAGCAGCCCTCGGTCGATCACACCGACTTCACCGACCCCGGCGCTGCCGCTGCCGGGCCGTTCGACGACGAGGGCGTGTCCCGTGCGGACCAGCGTCGTGCGAAGCGTGGGGGTCGCCGCAAGCGCACCGCAGTCGTGCTCACCCTTGCCCTGCTGCTCGTCGGCGGGGCCGGGTGGGCCATCGTCACGGTCGTCTGGCCGGCGCTCACCGGGACCGGATCGGTCGTCGCGGCGGGCGACTACGAGGGTCCGGGCGCGGGCGAGGTCCAGATCGTCATCAACAAGGGCGACAGCGGCGGCGCGATCGCCAAGACGCTCGTCGAGGCCGATGTCGTGCTCACGACCGGCGCGTTCATCAAGGCGTTCGAGGCGAACGCCGCAGCGGTCGGCATCCAGCCGGGCACGTACACCCTGCAGAAGCAGATGTCCTCGGCCCAGGCCGTCGACGCGCTGCTCGACAAGGACAACCGCGTCGTCCGCACGGTGACGATCATCCCGGGGTCGATGCTGTCTCAGATCCTCGAGAAGGCGTCGGCGACGACGTCCATCCCGATGGCCGACTTCGAGGCCGCGATGAAGGACCCCGAGGCGCTCGGCCTGCCGAAGGAGGCCAAGGGCGAGTTCGAGGGCTGGCTCGCGGCGGAGACGTACGCCTTCGAGCCGGGGGTGACCGCCGAGAAGATCCTCAAGGAAGCCATCGCGACGCAGGTCGCGCTCCTCGAGAAGCTCGACGCGCCGCGCAAGGACTGGCACGACATCATCGTCAAGGCCTCGCTCGTCGAGCAGGAGTTCAACCGCGACGAGGACCGCGCGAAGGGTGCGCGCGTCATCGAGAGCCGCCTCGAGAAGAAGTGGACCCTCGGCATCGATGCGTCGACCGCCTATGGGGCCGGGATCAACGGCACCAAGCTCACGGACAAGGAGCTGAAGTCGAAGGACCCGTACAACTTGCGCGTCGTCCCGGGGCTCCCGCCGACCGCGATCGCGACGCCCGGGAAGTCGTCCATCGAGGCCGTGCTCGACCCCGCCGACGGTGACTGGATGTTCTGGTGCGCGATCAACCTCGACACCGGCGAGACGGTCTTCTCCGTGACGCTCGACGAGCACAACGTGGCCGTCAAGAAGCTCGAGGCCTGGATGGCCGAGAACTCCGAGGGCTGACGTGACGACGACGACCCCGCCCGCGCGCCGGGCGGCGGTGCTCGGCCAGCCCGTCGCGCACTCGCTGTCCCCGCTGCTGCACCGTGCCGCCTACGCGGCCCTCGGGCTCGAGGGCTGGGACTATGACGCGATCGAGGTCGCCCCGGACGGCCTCGAGGCCGTGATCGACGGGCTCGACCGGTCCTGGGCGGGTCTCTCGCTCACCATGCCGCACAAGCAGACCGTCATACCGATGCTCGACCACGTCGAGCCGCTCGCCGAGGTGGTCGGCGCCGTCAACACCGTGCTCGTCCAGGGCGGGGGAGCGCGGCCCGTGCTCACCGGGGCGAACACCGACGTCCACGGCATCGTCGCCGCCGTCCGCGAGGCTGGCAACCGTCAGGGGAGCCCCGACCACCAGCCGGCCGCACGGACCTTCTCCCGCGGCGTCGTCCTCGGCGCCGGGGCGACGGCCGCGTCGACGCTCGCGGCGCTAGCCCAGCTCGGCTGCTCCGACCCCGTCGTCCTCGTCCGGTCGCTGTCCCGCGTCGGACCCCTCATGCGCGCCGCGCACCGGATGGGCGTCGAGCCGACCTACGCGCTGCTCGCGGAGGCGCCGGACCACCTGCGCGCCGCCGACCTCGTGGTCTCGACGCTGCCCGCCCACGGCGCAGACCCGGTCGCTGAGGCGGTTGCGCTCGCAGGCGTCGACCGGCGGCACGACGGAGCGCGACCTGTGCTGCTCGACGTCGTCTACGACCCGCGGCCGACGGCTCTCATGACGACGCTCGCCGGGGCGGGGTTCGTCGTCGTCGGCGGGGAGCGGATGCTGTTGCACCAGGCCGCCGAGCAGGTGCGGCTCATGACGGCGCGTGAGGCGCCGCTCGCCGCGATGGACGCGGCGCTGCGCCAGCGACTCGACGGCTGACGCGCGCCGGACCACGCGGCCCGGTCCCCGCAACCGATGACAGGACCGGGTGAGGGCGCACGTCGAAAGTTCTCACGTCGTGGGCGATTCGTGCCGATAGGCAACGAGGACGACACGTCCTGGCGCGACCCTCCGCGGGGTTGCGGACACGGTGGCCTGAGGAGTGCGCATGAAGCAGCTGGGAGAGATCCTTCTCGACGAAGGGCTGGTCACCGAAGGCCAGCTCGTCGCGGCGATCGACGAGACCGCTGCGCGTGGCCAGTCCCTCGGCCGCGTCCTCGTCGAAGTCGGGGTGCTCACCGAGGCGCAGCTCGTCGCAGCCCTCGCGAGCCAGGTCGGGATGGACTTCGTCGACCTCGACGAGTACCCGGTCGACCGGACCGCGGTCGTCCTCGTGCCCGGTGCGGTCTGCCGGCGCCACACGGTGCTGCCCATCGGCGTCGAGGGGTCGACGATCGTCCTGGCGATGGCTGACCCGGGCAACGTGCTCGCGGTCGACGACGTGCGTTCGTCGACCGGGTTCATGGTGCGTCCCGTCGTCGCGACCCACGACAACCTCGCGCGTGCGATCGACCGGTACATCCGTGCCGACGGCGAGATGGAGAACCTCACCTCGGAGTTCACCGAGGAGCAGGTCGAGCCCGAGATGGACCTCACGAGGCTCGGCGAGATCGGTGACGACGACGCGCCGATCGTCCGGTACGTCAACCTCCTCGTCACCCAGGCGATCACCGACCGCGCCTCCGACATCCACATCGAGCCGGGGGAGCACGACCTCCGGGTGCGGTACCGGATCGACGGCGTGCTCCACGAGATGCAGCGGTCGCCGAAGCAGATCATCGCGGGGGTCATCTCGCGCGTGAAGATCCTCTCGGACATCGACATCGCCGAGCGGCGCAAGCCGCAGGACGGCCGGATGTCGGTCGTTCACAACGGCCGCAAGATCGACCTTCGTGTCGCAACGCTCCCGACGGTGTGGGGCGAGAAGATCGTCATGCGAATCCTCGACAACTCGACGGCCTCGCTCGATCTGCGTGACCTGTCGTTCCTCGAGGAGAACTACGACAAGTACCGCACCTCGTACGAGAAGCCCTACGGCATGATCCTCGTCACGGGACCGACGGGGTCGGGCAAGTCGACGACGCTCTACGCGACGCTCAACGCCGTCTCGAAGCCGGAGATCAACGTCATCACCGTCGAGGACCCGGTCGAGTACCGGCTCCAGGGCATCAACCAGGTGCAGGTGAACCCCAAGGCCGGGATGACGTTCGCGGCGGCGCTGCGCTCGATCCTGCGTTCGGACCCGGACGTCGTCCTCCTCGGTGAGATCCGCGACCACGAGACGGCCCAGATCGCGATCGAGGCGGCGCTCACGGGGCACCTCGTGCTGTCGACCCTGCACACGAACGATGCGCCGAGCGCGGTCACCCGACTCGTGGAGATGGGGATCGAGCCGTTCCTCGTCGGGTCCGCGCTCGATGCGATCGTCGCGCAGCGGCTCGCCCGCAAGCTCTGCGACAAGTGCAAGGTTCCGTACCAGCCGAGCCCCGAGGAGATGATCGCGGCACGGTTCCCGTGGATCGAGGGCGAGCCGCTGCCGGAGCTGTTCCGCCCGGGCGGGTGCACGACCTGCTCGAACACGGGGTATCGGGGACGGATCGCGCTCCACGAGGTCATGAACGTCACCGAGGAGATCGAGCGGCACGCGGTGTCGCACTCCTCGAGCGCGGAGATCGCGGCGACCGCGACGAAGCAGGGGATGATCAGCCTGCGCGACGACGGCTGGCGCAAGGTCGCGATGGGACGGACGTCCATCGAGGAGATCCTCCGCGTCGTCGCGTGAGCGGTGACCCCCCGCAAAACGGACCCATCACCTCAAGGACGGGTGGCTGGGCGCCGATAGGACGGCAGGGACTGCGCCCGTCAGCCCCTGGACCCGCACGATGCTCGGAGGCACGCCAGTGAGTGACGCGTACGCACGACCGGCCGATCCCGGACGCCCCTCGGCGTCCTATCAGTCGCAGGCGCCCCTCGCTCCGGCCGGGACCGTGTACAGCCCGGTCCCGTCGCAGTCGGCCGCTCCGGCGCCGTACCTGCCGCAGGCGCAGTCGCCGTACCAGCCCAGCCCATCCGCCGGCACGCCGTCGGCCCCGGAACGCGGCCCGGCTGCGCAGGGCCAGCCGCAGGCGGCGGCGCAGTACGGCCACCAGGGAGCGGCGC
>JAFABT010000358.1 GCA_023425905.1 Actinomycetes bacterium
GTCTGGCGGACGCGCGTCCGGCGTCCGCCGCCCGGACGGGTGGCGCCGCCCCCGACGCGGTTGTCGGGCGTGCTGGTCCGCGCCGCTCCCGTGCGCCGCGCGGACCGTGACGTCGTCGAGGTCATGCGCGCACCGCCTGGCGCAGGAGTCGGCCGAGCTCGCCGAGCACGCCGAGCACGGCCGTCGTCGTCGAGCCGGTCTGGGCGACCGACAGCTCCGCGCCGGGCTCGCACCGGATGACGACGGTCCGGGTTCCGACCGGCAGCCGTCGCACCGTGGAGCGCAGCGCGACCGGGTCGGTGACGGACCCCGTGACGAGGAGGACGACGGTCGCGTCGGGCGCCTGCCGCGCGACCCACGGCGCGAGCGCGAGGTCGGAGCGGCCGCCGGGGTGGATGTCGATCGCGCACGTGTCGTCGAGGAGGACCTGGGGGGTGTCGACGCGCAGCAGCCCGGCCCCCGGCCGCGCCGACTGCTCCGCCGCCCCCTTGGGCGCGGGGTCGCCCGCGAGGGCCGTGAGGTCGCGGTCGTCGAGGATCGTCTGGACGGCGACCGAGGCGAGCACGGAGACGGCGAGCTCCGCGGCGTCGGAGGACACGTAGCAGTCGCTCGCGGTCGCGAGCGCGATCGCGGTGCGGGTGCGGCGGGTGTCCTCGAACTGACGCACGAGCAGGTCGCCCTGCTTGGCCGACGCCCGCCAGTGGATGTGCCGCTTGTCGTCGCCCGGGACGTAGTCGCGCAGCGCGTGGAACGACATGTCGTTGTCGGAGAGCACCTGCGTCGCCTGGCCCTCGAGGTCGCGCAGCACCCCCGTCGCGATGCCCCGGAGGTTCGCGGTGCGCGGGTGCACGTGGAGCAGCACCGCGTCGGTCCAGGTGAGGGCGCGGCTGAGCAGGCCGAGGGCGTCGCCGCGGACGGAGCGCACGGGCCCCACGGGGACGACGGCGCGACGCCGGGTGGGCACCGCGAAGAGCTCCTCGTGCTGCTCTCCGCCCGCGAGCGAGGGCAGCGCGAAGTCCCCGTGCCCCTGGCCGACGGGCAGCTCGACCCGCGCCGGGAGCAGCCTGCGCTCGGACGTGTTCGTCACGAGCAGCCGCCCGAATGCCTCCTGCCCGACGACGACGCGCTCCGCCGCAAGGTCGATCTCCATGCGGTACGTCGATCGGCCGACGAGCAGGACGCTCGAGGCGAGCACCGCGAGCAGCAGGGCGACCCCGGGCACGGCGAGCTCGACCCACCCGGTGCGCACGCCCACGAGGGTGCACAAGAGCCCCGCGACGGTCGTCGCGGCACCGAGGGGTCGGAACCAGCCGAGGGGAAGCCGCACGGGTCAGGCGGCCCGCTCGGTCGGCGGCGCGGTCTGGGCGAGCGCGTCGGCGACGATCTGCTCGGGGCGCACGCCGGCGAACTCGGCCTCGGTGTCGAGGATGAGCCGGTGGGCGAGGACGGGCTGGGCGAGGACCTTGATGTCGTCGGGCAGGACGTAGTGCCGCCCCTGGGACGCGGCCCACACGCGGGCGAGGCGCACGAGCGCGAGGCCACCACGCATCGACGAGCCGAGGGCGGTGCGCGTGTCCTCCCGGGTCGCCTCGACGAGTCGGGCGACGTAGTCGAGCACGGCCTCGTCGACGTGGACGGACGCGGTGAGGACGGCGAGGTCCGCGAAGGCCTGCGTCGTGATCTTCGGCTCGAGGTCCGCGGTGCGGTCACGCACCGCCGAGCCGCCGAGGACCTCGACGGTCGAGGCGCGGTCGGGGTAGCCGAGGGAGGTCTTGATGAGGAACCGGTCGAGCTGGGCCTCGGGCAGGCGGTAGGTGCCCGCCTGCTCGATCGGGTTCTGCGTCGCGAGGACGACGAAGGGCGGGCCGACGGGGTGCGTCTCGCCGTCGATCGTCACGCGCGACTCCTCCATGACCTCGAGCAGCGCGGACTGCGTCTTGGGCGAGGCGCGGTTGATCTCGTCGGCGAGCAGGACGTTCGCGAACACCGGCCCGGGGTGGAACACGAAGGTCCGGGTCGACTGGTCGTAGACGCTCACGCCGATGACGTCGGAGGGCAGCAGGTCCGGGGTGAACTGGATGCGGCGGTGCTTGCCCTGGATCGTCGCGGCGATCGACTTCGCGAGGCTCGTCTTGCCCGTGCCGGGGGCGTCCTCGATGAGCACGTGCCCCTCCGCGAGCATCGCCGCGAGGACGAGCCGGATCGCCTGCTCCTTGCCGAGGACGGCCCGGCCCACGTTGGCGACGAGGGCGGAGAAGGTCTGGGCGAACCAGGCGGCCTGGTCGGGGTTCATCGAGGTGTCCTCCGGTGCGGGGGCGTGCGGTCAGGGGTGTGCGGGGCGGTGCGACGACGTGTGCGGTTCACGGCAGGGGGGCGCCGCGGGCGCCAGCGATCGGGTCGGGTGCGGGCGTGGGCGTGGATGTGGGCGAGGGCGAGGGCAGGGCGGGGACGGAGAGCGTCTGGGTGCGTGAGACCGGTTCGCTCTTGCCGTAGTCGTTGACGGCGCGCACCTCGGCGACGAGCTCGACCTGGGTCCCCGCGTACGCGGTGAGATCGATCTCCACGGAGCGGTTGTACTTCCCGCGGGTGGCTCCCAGCCCGGCCACGCCGTCGATGGTCCAGGTCACCTCGTACGTGGCCACCTGGTCGAAGGGGCCTTCCGGGCTCGCCTGCCAGGTCACGGTCGCCTCGCGCTGCTTGCTGCCAGACCCGAGCGAGATCTGCGGCGTCCCGGGCTCTCTCGGGGCCACCCGGAAGCTGATCTTGCGCGACGGGGAGGTCACCGAGGGCCCAGTACCGGACGCGTTGCGGGACTCGAGCTCGACGACGGCTGTGACCTCGGTGCCCCGTGGCACGTCGAAGGAGAACTCGTGCGATCCGCTCGCCTCCTCCCAGCCGATCCTCTCCCTGCCGTCGATGAGGAGCCGGGCGAAGGTCTTGGCGGTCTGCCCGCCGTCGTGACCGGCAGACCAGCTCGCCGTCACCTTGCGCGGGTTCTCGTTCCCCGGAGCGACGCTCAGCTCGACGCCGGTCGGCGCCGCGGGCTTCGTCACGGGCGTCGCGGACCGCGAGTCGCTCGCCGGGCCACAGCCCGCGGCGTTGCACGCGGTCACGCTCACCGACGTCTCGGTGCCGCCGGTGAGGCCCGACAGCTCGAGCCGCGTCCGCTCCATCCGTCGCGCCTGGCCGTTCACGACGACGTCGTAGTGCGTGATGGACGAGCCACCCGAGTCGGGCGCGGGCCAGGTCGCGACGACGCGCCCCTCGCCCGGGTTGGCGCCGTCCGACGCCGTCGACGCCTCGAGCGAGAGCCCGGTGACCTTCGCCGGCACCGAGTACGTCTTGGTCGTGGCGCGGCCGGGCGCCGAGGAGCCCGCCTTGTTCATCGCGACGACGGAGAACGTGTACTCCTGGCCGTTCGTCAGGCCTTCGAAGGTCTTCGCCGTCTCGCCCGCGTCAGCCTTGTAGACGGTGCCACCCGGCGAGACGGTGATCTCGTAGCCGCGCACCTCGTCGCCGTTGGCGGCCGGACGCGTCCAGGCCACCTTGATCCGCTTGCCGGCCTTGTCCTCGACGCGCGACGCCTCGACGGTCGGCGCGTCGGGCACCCGCGCGGGGGTCTCGGGCGCGGACCACGCGCTCCAGCCGCTCGGGGTCTGGGCCTTGTTCGTCGCCTGGATCCGCACGCGGTACGAGCGGCCGTTCTCGAGGCCCGAGAGCACGTGGCTCGTCACGTTGCCCTGGACCTGCACGGTCGCGCCGCCCTCGTTCTGCAGCGTGTACCCGGTGATCGGGGACCCGGAGTTCTCCGGCGCGGTCCAGCGGACCGTGAGCGAGCCGTCCCCGAAGGTGAGGCGCGGCGCCTCGGGGGTCTCCGGCCGCACGTCGGGCCGCACCTCGGCCGAGGGCGCCGACTCGGGCGACCAGCCGACCTCGTTCACGGCCGCGACGGTGAACTGGTAGGTCGTGTCGTTCGTGAGCCCGGTGAGCACGCACGACGTCGCCGCCCCGCAGGTCTGGCTGAACCCGCCCGCGGTCGCCGTCACCCGGTAGCTCGTCACCTGCTCGCCGTTCGGCACGGCCGCGGTCCACGACAGCGTGGCGGTCTTGTCGCCCGAGTCGGTGACCCGCACGCCCGTGGGCGCGTCGGGCGCGCTCCGGACGGTCACGGTGCCGACGCCCTCAGCGATCCGCTCGCTCTCCCGGGTCGCGTCGAGCACGGTGTACCGGACCTCGAGCGGGCCGATGAAGTCGGCGTCGGGCGTCACGGTCACCTGAGACCCGGTGTGCGACACGGAGCCGCGACCGCGGACGATCCGGGCGCCGTTGACGACGAGCGGCGTGTCCGGGAAAGGGTTGAAGCTGCCCTGGAGCACGTCGAGCGTCGTCGAGCTGCCCGCCTTGCCGTCGAGGTCGATGGGCGCGAGCCGAGCGAGCGGCTGCGCCGAGCCGACCGTCCGCAGCTCGACCCGCCCGACGATCGACCCCGACTCGGAGTAGGCGATCCGCACCTCGACCGCGCCCGTCGTGCCGCGTCGCGTCGTCGCCGGCGTGCTCACGGTGAGGAGCGAGCCCGACAGGTCGACGGAGAACGCGCCGTAGTCGCCGCCGCTGAGCGAGTACGTGTACCCCGACGCGTCGCCCTGCCCTGCGGGCACCCGCGTGAAGGCCTTGAGGTCGACGGTGATGGGGACGTCGCCCTGCGCGATCTCGAGCGCGGACGGCGCGAAGACGGGCGGGTTGGTCTCCGCGGCGAGCACGGTCACGGGGATCGTGAGCGTGCGCTGGCGCCCTTCCGGGTCCTCCGCACTCGTTCCGTCCGTCACGGCGAAGGAGATCGACGCAGGGCCCGCGAACTCGGGGCTCGCGGCGAAGCGCAACGTGTGCTCGTCGAGGTACGGCTCGGAGCCGTCCGTGCCGATCGCCTGGATGCGCGAGGCGTCTGCGAGGCGCGGCTCCTTGCCCTGCGCGACGCGGACGTGGTCGACGAGGCGGATGTCGACGCTCTCCCCCGCGAGCACCTCGACGACGGGTGCCTTGGGCCGCAGCATCGGCGGGAAGTCACCGAGGGCGGGCACGGTGATGAAGGCCCACGAGCTGAGGCCCTCGGCGTCCGGGTCCGTGTTGACGAGCTGATAGGGCACCGTGAGGGCGGTCGGGCCCAGCGTGACGGACACCTGCCCGTCCGGCATGAGGCTCGCGTTCGCGGCGTACCGGTCCGGGATGCGCACCTCGAGGTCGGAGAGCGGACCCGAGGGGTTCTCCGCGACCGCGAGCACGTCGACCCGGACGCTCGCCTTGTCGACCGCCTCGAGCGCGGAGACGACGACGTCGCGCGCGACGGGCGGCAGGATGACGACCTCGTCGTCGACGACGACGACGAGGGTCGCGCTGTCGCGGCCGCCGCGCGGCGTCGTCACGGAGTAGACGACGTGGTACCGGCCGGGCTTGTCGGGGGCCGTGACGACGATGCGGTCGCCCTGGACCGTCGCGCCGAGGTCGCCCTCGGTGCGCAGCTCGGGCGCGAGCGTGAGCTCGGAACCGTCCGTCGCGAGGTCGTTCGCGAGGACCCGGACCTCTGCGGTCCGGCCGGGCCGCACGATGATCTCGTCGTCCCGGGCGACGGGCGCGGACGACGTGACGGGCCGGGGCGCGATGCCCACCTGAACCGTCGCGACCGCCCGCTGACCGGTCCAGTCCTCGACCGCGTAGGTGAAGACGTCGGTCCCGGTCTGGTCGGGGAACGCCTCGTAGCGCAGGAAGTCCGCGCCGACCTCGACGATGCGGCCCTTCGTCGGCGCACGGTCCTGACCGAGGAGGACGACGCCGTCGCCGTCGTCGTCGATGCCGCTCAGCGGGACCGGGATCTTCACTGTGTCCCCGTCGAAGACGCGCGCGGTGAGGTCGCGCGGGCGCGGCGGCCGCTTGGTCTCCGGGTCCGAGGTGTGGACCGTGATCGTCAGCTGGGCCGTCGTCGGGTTGCCGAACTCGTCCTCGACCGTGAAGCCCGCCTTGACGGTGCGCGGCTCCGCCGGCGCCTGGTAGCGCAGGAGGTCCCCCGAGACGAACAGCAGCCCGTGGCTCTCCGGCAGGGTCGTCGGCAGCTCGCGCGACAGCAAGATCTGGTCGCCGTCCGGGTCGAAGGCGCCCTCGAGCGCAGGGATCGTGACGACCCCGTCCGTCCGCACGGAGACCGTGACGTCCTGCACGACCGGCGGGCGCTGCTGGCCCGAGGTCGGCACGGGGTGGACGACGATCTCCCCGCGGGTCTCCTGGGCGCCGTTCGAGACGGTGTACGAGAGCGTCGTCGGCTCGTCCGGCACGCGGTCCGCGGTGATGCGGACGTACTGGTGGTCGAGGATGACGGCGTTGACCGGCGACTTGTCGGGGACGACGACGTCCTGCAGCACGAGGATGCGCCCGAGCGGGTCGGTGTCGTTCGCGAGCGGCGCGACGACGACCTCGCCGCCCGGGGGCAGCATGACGACGTCCCGGACCGCGAGCGGCGGCCCGCCCTCCTCGGGGCGCTCGACGACGTCGACCCTGGCGAGCCCGACCGCCTGCTGCGTCCCCGCCGCGACCGTGAAGGGCACGTAGTAGGTGCCGGCGACGGAGGAGGTGACGATGAAGGTGCCCTCGTCGGTTCGGCGCTCGATCGTCGTGCTCGGCACGTCGTCGACGCCCACGAGCCGCACGGGCTCGCGCGAGGACGTCTGGACCACGTCGAGCGGGCGGAGGACGACGGGCTGGTCGACCGTCGTGCGCACGACGAGCGGGTCGATCGTCGGCGGCACGGAGCCGGCGGGGCGCACCTCGACGGTGAGCTCGCCCTCGACCTGCTTGGCGTCCGGACCGGTGCCGTCGGCGACGACGACGGCGATCGTGCGGCGGCCGAGGTCGGCGTCGTCCGAGCGGTACGTGAGCCTGCCGTCCGCCCTGACCTGGAGCACGCCCTTGTCCGACCGCGCGCCGAGGAGGATGAGGTCGTCACCGTCCGGGTCGACGAAGTCGGCGAGGACGTCCCGGGTCGCCGCTCCCCCGGACTCGACGGTGAGCGTGCTCCAGCGCGCCTGGACGGGGGCCGCGTTCGCGGACTCGTCACGGACGGTGAGCGTCACCTGGGCGACCGACGCGGCGACGCCCGGTCGCTTGTCGGAGACGGTGTAGTCGAAGGTGACGGAGCCGCTCGCGTCCGGGTGGACGTCGACCTGGAGGGCACGACCCTCGTGCACGGGAACGACCGTGCCGAAGTCGGCCGGGACGTCCTCGACCGACTCGATCGTGAGGAAGCCGCAGTCGGAGGAGACGTCGTTGTCGATGACGGAGAGCAGCCGGGCCCGGCCCGCGCGCACGCCGTACTCGTCCGGGACCGCCGTCGGCACGGCGGACTCCGGGGTGCACTCGGGCCGACGGGTGACCTCGTTCACGCGGTCCTGCTCGGACTCCGTGTCGGCCTGGTCCTCGTCCTTCTGCTGGACGGTGTCCCAGTCGGGCTCGTGCAGCTGCGGCATGTCGTCCGGCACCCACACGTTCCCGGCGCGGACGTCGTTGAGGACGACGACCTTGCGGTTGACCCGGAAGACGAGCTGGGCCTGGTCCGTCATCCCCGTGAGCGCGTGCACGACGGGGGCCGCACCGGGGCACTCCATGCGGTAGGACGACTCCACGGAGGCCCAGGCCGCGTGGACGCAGCCCGAGACGATGACGGGCCGGGCGGGGTTGCCCTGCGGCGTCGGCGCAGGCTCAGCGGCGCCCGGGACGACGGGCGCCGGAC
>JAFABT010000053.1 GCA_023425905.1 Actinomycetes bacterium
CGGGATCTCGAGGTCCGCGGCAGCCCGGAGCGGCCGGGCGAGCGCGTTCGCCGCGTCGAGGATGAGGTGGTCGTTGCGCCACGCGGTCGACAGCGTGAGGACGTCGGCGGGCGCCGGGGTCGACGCCCCGGGGCGCGTCCAGCGGAAGTCCTCCCCGAACCCTTCGAGGCCACCTGCTGAGGCGCCGCGCCAGCCGTAGATCGCCTGCTGCGGGTCCCCGACCGCCATGACGGGGTGCCCGTCGCCGAACAGCCGCGCGAGGAAGTCGAGCTGCGCGACCGAGGTGTCCTGGTACTCGTCGAGGATGACGACGGCGAACCGTGACCGGGCGGAGGCCCGCACGGCGGGGATCGCCGCCAGCCGGTCCGCGAGGGCGACCTGGTCGGCGAAGTCCATGAGCCCGTCCCGCCGTTTGCGGTCGCGGTAGACGTCGACGAGGCGCAGCAGCTGGGTGCGCGTCGTGAGCGAGGCGATCGCGTCGATGACGGCGCGGTCCGGGCCTCGCTGCCGGGGCCCGAGCTGCTTGTCGGCGAGGTCCCGGATGATCTCCTCGATGTGCGCCGCCGCGTCACCGGGCTCGAGCAGGTGCTCGCTCACCGCGTCCGAGAGGGACAGGAGCGCCTTCGTGAGGGTCGACGGGGCGTTGGCCGAGGTGAGCTCCGTGGCCGTCTCGACGACGTCGTGGGCGAGGTGCCACCTGGCGCCCTCGGTGAGCAGGCGCGCGTCCGGGTCCCGGCCGAGCCGGAGCGCGTGGTCCCGGACGACCGAGGCGGCGTAGGAGTTGTAGGTCGAGACGGTCACGCCCTGGGCGAGCGTCGGCTCGTCCCCCCCGGCGCCGCGTGCGAGATCCCAGGCGCGCAGCCGCGTCCGGACCCGCTCGTCGAGCTCCCCCGCGGCCTTGCGGGTGAAGGTGAGGCCAAGCACCTCGTCGGCGGCGACGAGGCCGTTCGCGACGAGCCAGACGATCCGCAGGGACATCGTCTCCGTCTTGCCGGCGCCGGCGCCCGCGACGACGAGGGTCGGCTCGAGCGGCGCCTCGATGACGGCGCGCTGCTCGTCGGTGGGCGGCATCGCGCCGATTGCGGCAGCAACCTCGTCGGCGCTGTGACGCGGACTGCGCGCCCCGGGGCCGGGCGACGGACGAGGAGCCGTCGGCACGATGTCGCTCGTCGTGGACGTGAACGTGGTCATGCGGTCACCTGCCCGCCGTCGTCCTGCACGGGGCAGGACCGCCGCACCGGACAGTGCCGGCACCCGGTCCCGGCGGTGACCCGCAGCTCGGGTCCCGCCATCTGCCCACGCGCCCGCGCGAGGAGCTCGCGCGCCCAGTCCGGCTCCGCGTCGTCCGAGAGCGGCGCCTGCTCCCGCGTCGAGGCGCTCTTCGTCGCCGTCCCGACGTGGACGAGCGCCGCCCCCGCGGCGACGTCGCCCTCCGGGAGCGCGCCGGCCGTGATGGCGAGCTGGTAGACGCCGAGCTGCGGATGGCGCCGGGTCTCCTCGGCGGTCGCGGCGGTGCGCCCGGTCTTGAGGTCGACGACGCGCAGGCCCTGACTCGTGCGCTCGACGCGGTCTGCCCGGCCGACGATGCGGACGCCGATGTCGGGGAGGACGACGTCGACGGGCACCTCGACCGCGACGACGTCCTCATGGGCGGCGACGTACCCGGCCAGCCGGTCGATCATGAGCTCGGCGTCGGCCCGGGCGCGCCTGGCCGACCACGTGTCCGGCAGGCCGAGGCTCGGCCAGCGCTCGTCGAGGGCGGCGTGCAGCTGCGCCGCGGTGCCCCGTGGCAGCGCGGCGGCGATCTCGTGGACGAGGGTGCCGATCGATGCCGAGGCCAGCTCGCCCGCGCGGTCACCCCCCGCGGTCACGAGCGCCCAGCGCAACGGGCACTGGTCGACGACCTCGACGCGCGAGGGAGTGACGACGACGACGTCGTCGGGCCCGTGGAGGGGCGCGTCCGTCGACGGCGCAGCGAGGCCGAACCACTGCTGCGGGTCTGCTCCTGGCACCCGAGCACGAGCGAGCTGGGCGAGTCCCGCCGCAGCCGCGTCGACGTCGCCCGGCGTCGGGCGCACCGCCGGGTCGAGGCTCGCGTCACAGCCACGCACGAGCGTCGTGCGCAGCTCCGAGACGAGCCCGCGAAGGTCGAGCGGTGGCGGTGGTGCCACCCGTCGCCGCTCGATCGCCCGGCTCGCCACCTCGGAGGCGGTGAGGCTCGCGTCCGGCTCGCCGGGCGTGGGCGCCCCTGGCGGGTCGACGAGGTCGAGGAACGCCGACGGCCGCTCGTCCGTGTCGTGGACCGCCGTGACGACGAGCCTGCGCCGCGCGCGCGACACCGCGACCGCGAAGGTGCGGAGCTCGTCGTCGAGCACCTCCCGCCGCGCCTGCCTGCCCTGCTCGGCACGGGCCTGCTCATCGCTCGCGGCGGGCAGCACGCCCCGCACCGCGTCGACGAGGTCACGGGCACCGAGCAGGGTGTCGCGCAGTCGGAGATCAGGCCAGACGCCGTCCTGCACGCCGGGCACGACGACGAGGTCCCACTCCTGCCCGGTCGCGTTCGCGGCTGTGCACACCGTGACCGCGTCCTCGAGGCGTGCCCGCCGGGCGAGGACGTCGCCGGGCACGTCGGCTGCGCGGAGCATCTCGACGAAGCGGATCGGCGGGGAGTGGGGCATGCGCTCCGCAAAGCGCTCGGCCTCTTTGAACAGGCCCATGACGGCGTCGAGGTCACGGTCAGCCCGTGCGCCGGCGACCCCGCCCTCGAGCGCCCGGCGGCGCCACGGCGCCGCGAGCCCCGAGGCGTCCCACACCGCCCACAGCACCTCCTGAG
>JAFABT010000079.1 GCA_023425905.1 Actinomycetes bacterium
GGGTTGAGGAACACACGGTTCGCGATCGCGTCGAGCTGACGGACCGCGTCGCGGTCGGCCTCCGACGTGGGGTCGACGGGCCGGACGACGTGGAGGTTCGTCGTGAGGGAGAGCGTCACCGAGTCGCCGAGCACGTCGCGGACGACACGCCCCCCGAGGCCGTGGGCGAGGTTGAGGTGGTGCGCGGCTGCGAGCGCCTCGGCACCGTCGGTGCGACCCGGCGCGTGCACTCCCGAGCCGTAGCCGAGGAACGCCGAGCACCAGGGCTCGTTGAGCGTCGTCCACACCGAGACGCGGTCGCGATAGGCCTCGACGAGGATGCGCGCGTAGTCCTCGAACCGCAGCGCGGTCTCACGCGAGGGCCAGCCGCCCGCGTCCTCGAGCGCCTGGGGCAGGTCCCAGTGGTACATCGTCGCAACGGGCTTGATGCCCGCGGCGAGGAGGTCGTCGATGAGACGGTCGTAGAAGTCCAGGCCGGCCTGGTTGACCGCGCCGCGGCCCTCCGGCTGGATCCGGGGCCAGGCGATCGAGAATCGGTAGGCCTGAAGGCCGAGGCGCTTCATGAGGGCGATGTCCTCGGCCGTGCGGTGGTAGTGGTCCGCAGCGACCGCGCCGGTCTGTCCCTCGAACACGCGGCCCGGGGTCGCCGAGAAGGTGTCCCAGATCGAGGGGCCGCGCCCGTCCTCGTCGACTGCGCCCTCGATCTGGTACGAGGCCGTGGCCGCGCCCCAGAGGAAGTCGGACGGGAAGCTGCGGTGCTCGCTCATGACGGTCCTTCGGTGTGAGGGCTGGCGGTTCGCGCCCCGCCTACGACTCTCCGGGCGTGGGCCGACGGAGGGCGGGCGGGGTGTTCGGGCGACGATAGCATCGAATCGATACGATCCGTCAAGTGATCGGACGACGGCGCGTCACGCGGGCACCCCACCACGGATGACGCGGACAGGGCGGAGGTCATTGTCCACCACGACCATGTCCGCACGACGTCCGGCCTCGAGCGCGCCGAGGTCAGACCGGCCCAGCACGCTCGCGGGCACCACCGAGGCGCAGCGCACCGCGTCCACGAGGCTCACACCCGCGCCGACCGCTCGCCGCACGACGTCGATGAGGTGGCTCGTCCCGCCCGCGATGACGTCCCCCTCGACGAGGCGCGCCACACCCCCGACGACGCGTACCCTCACCGGCCCCAGGTCATAGCTGCCGTCCGTGACGCCAGCCGCCGCCATCGCGTCCGTGACGAACGCGACTCCCTCGGCACCGACCATCTCGACCACCTCCCGCACGAGCACGTCAGCGAGGTGGACGCCGTCGCCGATGAGCTCGACGACGGCGTGGCCGCGCGCCGCGGCCGCGAGGCTCGCGGGGACGGGTCCGGGCTCCCT
The DNA here is from genome assembly GCA_023425905.1 of Actinomycetes bacterium. Lineage (GTDB taxonomy): Bacteria > Actinomycetota > Actinomycetes > Actinomycetales > Cellulomonadaceae > JAFABT01. The sequence goes on from JAFABT010000079.1 coordinate 1,380, forward strand.
GTGATGAAGCGGACGCATCGCGTTGAACAGGTGCGTCACCGTTGGCAGCACCCTGGATGCACCTGAGCTGCGCAGCGCGCGCCGCGCGCGGTCGAGGGCCGCCTCCATCTGCTCCGCCGAGGCGTCACTGTGCCCGAAGGACGGCACGACACCTGCCGCAGCGAGCACCTCGACGACCGTCTCGGTGGGCGTTGCGGTGGCGGTCGCGCGCGGTGCCGTGACGCCAGGGACCTCTGGCGCGACCGTCATCGACACGACGTGGCCCCGACCGGCGGCCACGAGCTCCCTCGTGAGCACGGGATCGCCGAGCTGAAGGTCCGTCGCGCTCTGCGCACCGCATCGCGACCGCGCGAGGAACGGCCCCTCGACGTGGATCCCCGCGATCTCCCCCTCCTCGGCAAGGTCAGCGAGCAGCGCGACCTGCCGGAGCATCGCGTCAGGGGGCGCCGTGACGAGCGAGGCGACCAGCGCCGTCGTCCCGTGAGCCCGATGCTCGGCGATTGCAGGGCGAGCCTCGTCCGCGTGCGCGGCCTCGGAGAACCCGACGCCGCCCCCGCCGTGGTTGTGGAGGTCGACGAGACCAGGCAGGAGTGTCGTCCCGTCGTGCCGGGAGCCTGCCGCAGCCTCGGCATGCACCGCAGGGACCTCGGCCGCGGCGCCGACCCACACGATCGTGCCCCCGGCGGCGACGACGAGCCCGTCAGGCAGAACCTCCGCCGGCGTCACGACGCGACCGCGAAATGCTCGTGCCCCCGCACCTGCCTCCGCCCGCTCCATGGCACTCCCCATCCCCGCACTCTCCTCCGACCACGCGGGTCCCGTCACCCAACACGCGGGAACGAACCGCCGAACACGCGGGTCCCGTCACCCAACACGCGGGTCCCGTCATACCCGGCTTCCCGAGCCGCCCACCGCAGGCGACGTGTCCTCACGGCGCAGTTGGAAGTCCGCTCTCACGGAGCTCCAGAACATTGGTCGTGTTCTGAAGGACCGCGACGACAGCGGGCGACGGCTCGCTCCACAAGCCTTCGTAGTCGATCTCACCAGCACCCGGATCTACGCTCCATGCCAGCTTCTCCTCGCCGAGCGAGAACTGCGCAGCGATGCCGTTGGTGTTGCCGCGCGGATCGTGACGGTGCCAACTCCCGTCGAGATGGATGGCGACGAGTCCGTGAAGGACATGCGCGTCGCCGTGAGCGAGGCGTTGGTAGCACAGCGCGGTCGGGATGCCTTCGGCCCTGAGCAATGCCGCGAGCAGGTGCGACTTCGCGTAGCAGAGCCCGACGCGCTCCCGCAGGACGTCTGACGCCCTGAGCGTCACCCTCGGGTCACAAGCGTCGAACGAGTGCGCGACCTCGTCGCGAACCCACTCGAAGGCACGACGCGCCAGGTCGACGTCGTCGGCGGCTTCCGACCGCAAGCGGCGCGCCAGTCCGCGCACCTCCGGGTGGTCGCCATCGATCACCGTCGTGTGCGTGAGGTACGGCTCAAGGGCGCGCGTCGAGTCCAGTTCGGTCACCATCCGCTGATCGTAAGGAGCGTAGGAGTGACGGTCACATCCAATTGCTCGACGTGACCGGCACGGCGCGCGGCCGGCGATGGCCCGTCCGGCCCTACGGACCGCCGCACAGCGTCTGGAGAGGGATAGCCACGTGTTCGGCGACAGGACCCGCGCGCTCGCCAGCAGGACCCGCGCGCTCGGCAGCGGGACCCGCGCGTTCGGGGGCAGGACCCGCGCGTTCGGGGGCGGGACCCGCGCGTTCGACGGCGGGACCCGCGGGTTCGGCGGGGGGTGGAGCGGAGGGCGGGGTTAGAAGAGGCGGGTGGTGGGGTCGTCCCAGCCGCGCATCTCGTTGTAGTCGAGGACGACGCACTCGATTCCGCGGTCCTTCGCGAGGACGCGGGCCTGCGGCTTGATCTCCTGCGCTGCGAAGACGCCACGCACCGGGGCGAGCAAAGGGTCGCGGCCGAGCAGATCGAGGTAGCGCGTGAGCTGCTCGACGCCGTCGATGTCGCCGCGCCGCTTGATCTCGATCGCGACCGTCGCACCCGCCGGGTCCTTCGCGAGGATGTCGACCGGACCGATCGGGGTGGGGTACTCCCTGCGAACCAGCGTGTGACCCGGCCCGAGGATGTGGATCTGCTCGGCGAGCATGGCCTGCAGGTGCGCCTCGACCCCGTCCTTGACGAGCCCCGGGTCGACCCCGAGCTCGTGCGCAGAGTCGTGCTCGATCGTGTGCAGCTCGATGACCAGGCGATCGTCGGACTTCGCGTGCTGGACGGTCCACACCTGCGTGGCCCCGCGCTCGACCGCGTCCTCGTCAGGCTCGGAGACGTGAAGAGAGCACGGCGGGCTCATCCAGTTGAGCGGCTTGTAAGAGCCGCCGTCCGAGTGGAGCAGCACCGACCCGTCGGCCTTGACGAGGAGCAGCCTCGTGGCGAGCGGGAGGTGCGCCGAGAGGCGCCCGGTGTAGTCGGCAGAGCAGCGCGCGATGACGAGACGCACGGGTCAGACCACCCTCGATCGTGCCACGGGCGGCGCCGCCTCGAGCCAGGACACGAGCCCGGACACCGCACCCGCCGACATCGTGAGGTCGAGGGTCTCCGCGCCGTGCCTGCAGTGGACGAGAACGAGGTCCGGTCGGCTCGGGTCGCCCAGCGGCTGGCGTTCGAGCACCTCGAGCTGACGACGATCCCACGACTGCGCAGGGCGGGGCGACAACGAGAAGGCCCGCCACCAGTTGAGATGGCCGGCGCCATAGTGCGCGATCCCCGCGGTGCGGAGGCCAAGCCCATGATGTGTGACCGCCCGCGACCCGGTGCCCGGGACGGGGAGCATGGTCCACAGCCCACACCCGAAAGAGCCGACACGGCGCGTGAGCGATCTCAACCGCGACAGCCACGCCGCGCACACGAGACCGACGACGAGCGCGAGCCCCCCGACGACGATGACGACGACCGCCCACTCAGGCACGCGTCCCCCTCGTCGTCCGCACCACGGTCCCCTGCACCGACGTCGTCAGCGACCGGCCGGAGCCATGACGTCGGCGACGCCCTCGGCGACGATCGTCACCTGGTCGGAGTCGACCGAGAGGAACCCCCCGGTCACACGCAGCGAAACGCTCTCGCCGCCACCGTCGGGCGTGACGCGCACGGTTCCCGGGCGCAGCACGGCCAGGATCGGCGAATGCCCGACGCGGATGCCGATCTCACCGTCGATCGCGGGGGCGCTGACCTGATAGGCCTTCCCCGTCCACACCGTGTGGTCGGCGGCGACGAGGTCTACTTCGAGGGATGCCACGCGTACTCCTTCACTGGGGTCGAGACGGCGAGGGCGCGGCGGGTGAGCCGCGCCCTAGCCGTTTCAGACGCCGTACTCCTTCTGGATGCGGGCCCAGTTGCGCTCGAGGTCCTCGAGGCCACCGATGTTGAAGAACGCCTGCTCCGCGATGTGGTCGAAGTCGCCGTCGGCGATCTTCTGGAACGCCTCGATCGTCTCCGACACGGGGACGGTCGAGCCGGGGACGCTCGTGAACTGCTCGGCCATGTACGTGTTCTGCGAGAGGAACTGCTGGATGCGACGCGCGCGCGAGACGACCGTCTTGTCCTCCTCCGAGAGCTCGTCGACACCGAGGATGGCGATGATGTCCTGGAGCTCCTTGTTGCGCTGCAGGATGCCCTTGACGCGGGTCGCGACGTCGTAGTGCGCCTGGCCGACGTACCGCGGGTCGAGGATGCGCGAGGTCGACGTGAGCGGGTCGACGGCCGGGTAGAGACCGCGCGAGGCGATCTCTCGGGAGAGCTCCGTCGTCGCGTCGAGGTGCGCGAAGGTCGTCGCCGGGGCGGGGTCGGTGTAGTCGTCGGCCGGGACGTAGATGGCCTGCAGCGACGTGATCGAGTGGCCACGCGTCGAGGTGATGCGCTCCTGCAGCTGACCCATCTCGTCGGCGAGGTTCGGCTGGTAGCCGACCGCGGACGGCATGCGGCCGAGGAGGGTCGAGACCTCCGAGCCGGCCTGCGTGAAGCGGAAGATGTTGTCGATGAAGAGCAGCACGTCCTGGTTCTGCACGTCACGGAAGTACTCGGCCATCGTGAGGGCCGAGAGTGCGACGCGCAGACGCGTGCCCGGCGGCTCGTCCATCTGACCGAACACGAGGGCGGTCTGGTTGATGACGCCCGACTCGGTCATCTCCTCGATGAGGTCGTTGCCCTCACGGGTCCGCTCCCCCACACCGGCGAAGACCGACACGCCGTTGTGGTTGTTCGCGACGCGGTAGATCATCTCCTGGATGAGGACCGTCTTGCCGACGCCCGCACCACCGAAGAGGCCGATCTTG
>JAFABT010000088.1 GCA_023425905.1 Actinomycetes bacterium
GTCCTCCACGTTGACGCCGACGGCTCCGGCGGCGAGGACCGCGGCGACGGTCTCGGCGACCTGGTCGGGGTTGTCGCCGTACCCGGATTCGATGTCGGCGGTGACCGGAAGGCGGACCGCGTCGGCCACGCGGCGGATGACGTCGACGGCGGTCTCCCGGGCGAGCAGGTCGCCGTCGGGGGCGCCGCGGCTCCAGGCGACGCCGGCGCTGGTGGTCGCGATCGCGTGGGCGCCGGCCGCGGCGACGAGCCGGGCGCTCAGCGCGTCCCAGGCGTTGGCCAGGATCAGTGGGTCACCGGGCCGGTGCAGGGCGCGGAACCGCTGGGCTCGGGTCTGTTGATCGTCCACCGGGCCAGTCTGGGCGCGGCCGTGCGGGCGCGGCAATGGCCAGCGGCGCGGGACTGGACTGATCGATGACGACGAGAAAGGCCGTGTCGAATGATCGACACGGCCTTTCCGCTGGTGGGCGATACTGGGTTTGAACCAGTGACCTCTTCCGTGTCAGGGAAGCGCGCTACCGCTGCGCCAATCGCCCATGCGTGTTGCTGCGAGGTGGAGACGGGATTCGAACCCGTGTGCACGGCTTTGCAGGCCGCTGCCTCGCCTCTCGGCCACTCCACCATGAGACCCGTTCCCGCTGACTCTGCGAGCCGTCCAGGGGGGTGTGCCTCCGAGCGGACGACGGGATTCGAACCCGCGACCCTCACCTTGGCAAGGTGATGCTCTACCACTGAGCCACGTCCGCGCGACCCTGTTCACCGGTTCGGAAACCTCTCCGGTGCGCTGGGCGCGAAGCAGACTCTAACTGACTTCTCGCGTGCTCGTCCAACTGGCTCGACGGACGGCGGGTCGCCCCCAGGGGCGCCCTCGGTACGGTGTCGGCGTGCACCCCCCGATCCGCTCGACCGAGACATCGGCGCCGCGGGCCCAGGCCCGCTTCCGCGGTGTCCGCGCGTCCGACGTCGTCGAGTGCGTCGACGTCCGCGCCGATCCGGGACGGGTCGCATCGGGCGGATGGTGGGCGGTCGTCGGCGACTTCGAGGGGGCCGTCCACGCCTGGCGCTTCGCTGACGTCCTCACGGACGAGGGCGCGCCGGGGCACGGGGAGCCCGCATCCGAGCACGGCTGGCGCGGACCTGGGGCAGGGGAGTGGCAGTCGTCGCTTGGGCGCGAGGAGTACGTCGACGCCGTCGCCCGGACGCGCGAGTGGATCCGAGACGGCACCGTCTACCAGGCGAACATCTGCCGGGTGCTCCGCGCGCCCGTCGACCCCGAGCCCGACCCGCGTGGCCTGCACGACCGCCTCGCGCGGCACAACCCCGCGCCGTACTCCGGCCTCGTCCACGTGCCGCAGGGGAGCGGTGTGCGCCCCACGTGGGTCGTCACCGCCTCTCCTGAGCTCTTCCTCTCCCTCGACGACGGCGTGCTGGCCTCGGGGCCGATCAAGGGAACGGCGGCGACAGCAGCAGGGCTGCTCCCGAAGGACCGGGCCGAGAACGTCATGATCACCGACCTCGTGCGCAACGACCTCCAGCACGTGTGCGAGCCGGGCACGGTCGACGTCACCGCGCTGCTCCGGGTCGAGCAGCACCCTGGGCTCGTCCACCTCGTCTCGCGGGTCGAGGGCCGGCTCACCGACGCCGTCGCCGCTGATCCCCGGATGTGGGCCACGGTGCTCGACGCGACCTACCCGCCCGGCTCGGTCTCGGGCGCCCCCAAGTCGTCCGCCCTGTCCGTGATCGCTGCGCTCGAGCGCGGTCCGCGCGGCCCGTACTGCGGGCTCGTGGGGTGGATCGACTCGCGAGGGCCTCGTCCGCGCGCCGAGCTCGCCGTGGGCATCCGGACGTTCTCGTGGGCCGACGGCACCCTCGCCTTCGGGACGGGTGCGGGGATCACGTGGGACTCGGACCCCGCGGCAGAGTGGGCGGAGACCGAGCTCAAGGCGGCTCGACTCGTCGCACTCGCCTCGAGCGACGCCAGACCCTGAGGCCCGGGCGGCTCCGCCCGGTCGGGTGAGGTCCGCGAAACCTCCACGAAAGGGCTGCCCCTGCCGCGACCGGTGGGCGACAATCACGCCATGACGACGACGATCTGGGCACAGGGTGCGATCAGGCAGCGGGACGAGGCGGTGCTCACCGCGCTCGACCATGGCGTCACGGTCGGCGACGGCGTCTTCGAGACCATGTCGGTGCACGACGGCGTCGCCTTCGCGCTCACCCGCCACCTCAAGCGGTTGGGACGCTCGGCCCGCGGCCTCGGCCTCACCGCTCCTGACCCGGACGTCGTGCGCGAGGCGATCGCTGAGACGCTCGCCGCTGCCGGCCCGACGGTCGGACGGCTCCGGGTCACGTGGACCGCTGGACCGGGCCCACTCGGTTCGCACCGCGACAGCCCCGCCCAGGCGGCGGCTCAGGGGCACGTCCCGACGCTCGTCGTCGTCGCCGGCCCCGCCACGCGGACCGAGCGCGTCCAGCTCGCCCGGGTGCCGTGGGTCCGCAACGAGCGCTCGCCGCTCGTCGGACTCAAGACGACGTCGTACGCGGAGAACGTCGTCGCGGTGGCCTACGCCGCTCGACGGGGCGCCACCGAGGCGATCTTCGGCAACACGACGGGAGCGCTGTGCGAGGGGGCCAGCTCGAACGTCTTCGTCGAGCGGGGGGAGGAGCTCCTCACGCCGTCCCTGCACACGGGGTGCCTCGGCGGGATCACGCGCGAGCTGCTCCTGGAGTGGGGCGAGGCTGCGGGCCTTCCCGTCCGGGTCGCCGAGCCCGACGAGCTGCCGATCACCGTGCTTGACGACGTCCTCAAGGGCCGGGGGCACGTCGCCGTCACCTCGACGATCAGGAACGTCGCGCCTGCGGACCTTCTCGACCGCACGGCGATCGAGCCGGGGCCGCTGTCCCTGCGCGCGCAGCAGCTGTTCCAGGAACGCGCGGGCGACGACCTCGACCCGTGAGGGTGACGGTCCGTGCGCTGACGTGAGCGGCTGGGCGCGTCAGTCGCGCGGCCGGCCGAGGGTGACTGCCGCGGTCAGGTCGTGAGCAGCTGCGCGATGAGGGTCGAGATCTCCGACTCCATCGACTCGCCCTCGGCCCCGACGGGGACGACGGCATTCGTCGCCTTGGCGAAGAACTCGAGCGGTCCGGCCGGCGAGGCGAGCAGTGCGGATCCTTCGACGCCGGACAGTGCGATGAGGACGAACATCGGGTCCTCGTCGCGCCACACGCGCACGTCACCCGTGCCAGCGGGAGCGTCGACCGTGGCGTCGAGACCCTCGACGAGAAGCTCACGACCGATGAGCCACGTGGAGGCGGAGTGCGGCCCGACGAACGTCGCGTGGACCGTGTACGGGTCGCTGGCCCGGAAGCCGATCTCAGCGCGCACCGGAAGAACCGTCGCATCTGAGAGGACCAGCTGCATCTCGACGACGTCATGGACGTCGAAGGAAGGCGTCGTCATAGCTCCGCTGCCTCTCGGTGGGGTGGGTGTGCGCCCGGAACTTCAAAATCATGGCATGGCGACCCCCTGCACGTCACGGATTCGGAAGATGGGAACTCGTGCCGCTAAGATCGACGAGTGCCGTGTCGAGGGACATCTCGACCGCGGGGCGACTGACGTCGTTCTCAGGTCGTGGCCATCGACGCACGGGCGATTGGCTCAGTGGTAGAGCGCCTCGTTCACACCGAGGAGGTCACTGGTTCGAACCCAGTATCGCCCACCTGACCTGCGAAGACGTGTGGCCCACGCCACACCGTGGGGTTGTGGATCCATCGCACCGAAGACCATGCGCCTGGCGACCTGTCGCCGGGCGCATCGTCGTTCCGGAGCACGGGCTGCGGCGGGCAGGCGTGCCGCATCAGGACATTTGCCCCGGCGTCGTGCCCGGTATGTCCAAGTGGTCGCGCGACCATCGCGCCAAAGTTCACCCGAATGGCGGCAGGGCAGACGGGTGGCTCCCGAGCGGAGATGATCACCAGATGACCCTCGACCGGATGCGTGCGCTGCTGTCGTCGATGCCTGAGCTTCCCGTGACCGACGTCCTCGACCGCCTCGTCGTCGCCGCGGGGAGTCACGGCGTGGTCGTCGTGCAGGCCGCCCCGGGCACCGGCAAGACGACCCTCGTCCCGCCCGCCCTCGCGGTGGCGTGCGCGGGCCGGGTCGTCGTGACGCAGCCGCGTCGTGTCGCCGTCCGTGCGGCGGCGCGCAGGCTCGCGCACCTGCTGGGGGAGCCGGTCGGGGAGTCCGTCGGGTTCAGCGTCCGCGGCGAGACGCGCACAGGACCGCGCACCCGCGTGGAGATCGTCACGCCGGGCGTGCTCATCGCCCGCCTCCGACGCGACCCGGAGCTGCCCGGGGTCGCGGCCGTCGTGCTCGACGAGGTCCACGAACGGCAGCTCGACTCTGACCTCGCGCTCGCGCTGCTGGTCGACGTGCGAGCGGCCCTGCGCCCCGATCTTGTGCTCGTCGCGATGTCGGCAACCGTCGAGGCCTCGCGCACCGCGACCCTTCTCTCCAGGGCAGGCGGAGCTGCGGCGCCGGTCGTCACGGTCGACGCGGTGAGCCCCCACCCGGTCGAGACGCGATGGCGTCCGATGCCGGGATCGCGCGCGCGCCTCGATGCCCGTGGCACGACGCCAGCCTTCTGGGACCACGTCGTCGGCGTCACCCATGAGGCGCTCGACGACGGCCTCGGCGACGTCCTCGTCTTCGTCCCGGGCGGCCGCGAGGTCGACCTCGTCGTGCGGAGGTTGCGGACCACCCGGGACGGCGTCGACGTCCACGGGCTGCACGGACGGATGCCCGCACGCGATCAGGACGCCGCGCTCGCCGAGGGCGGTCGCCGCCGCGTCGTCGTGACGACCGCCGTGGCCGAGTCGTCCCTCACGGTTCCCGGCGTGCGGGTCGTCGTCGACGCAGGGCTGTCCCGGGAGCCGCGGACCGACCACGCGCGTGGTCTCGCGGGACTCGTCACCGTCGCGGTGTCCCGTGCCGCGGCCGAGCAGCGGGCGGGCCGCGCGGGTCGCGAGGGCCCCGGCCTCGTGCTGCGGTGCTGGTCCGAGGTCGACCACTCCCGGCTCGCGTCTCATCCGCTTCCCGAGATCCTCACCTCCGACCTCACGTCGTTCTGCCTTGAGGTCGCCTGCTGGGGTGCGCCCGATGCCGCCGGCCTCGACCTCCTCGACCGGCCGCCCGCCGCTGCGCTCGCTGCCGCCCATGACGTGCTGCACGCGCTCGGTGCGATCGACGACGCCGGCCGGGTGACGGCTCGAGGCCGGCAGATCGTCGCGAGCGGGACGGTGCCGCGCCTCGCCCGGGCCGTGCTCGACGGCTCGGCCCTCGTCGGGCCACGTCGCGTGGCCGAGGTCGCCGCTCTGGTGGGCGAAGCCGTGAGCGCCCCGGGTGCTGATCTCGTCGCCGCGTGGCGCAGGCTGCGAGACTCGGACAGGTCGGACCCCGCCGCCCGGGCCTGGCAGGCCCAGGTCGACCGACTCGAGCGGCTTGCTCGGCGGGGCACGCCTGCGCGGCCGGGGAGCGGCGCCGTCACGGGCCGTGCAGCGTCGCTCGGTGACGACGACGCCGCAGGACTCGTCGTCGCGTGCGCCTACCCCGATCGGGTCGCCCGCCGCCGACCAGGGTCCGATGCCTACCTCATGGTGCAGGGGACGGGGGCCACGCTTCCTTCCGGCTCACCCCTGCTCGGCTCACCGTGGCTCGCCGTCGCTGACGCCGACCGCGCACCTGGTCGTCGGGACGCGGTCATCCGGGCCGCGGCACCCCTGGCCGAGGACCTCGCGCTCGAGGCGGCTGCTGCCGAGCTGGTCGAGGAGGAGGAGGTCGCCTGGGTCGACGGACGCGTCACGGCTCGACGCCGCACGCGCCTCGGGGCGATCGTGCTCAACGACGAGCGGTGGCCCGAGCCGCCCGCCCACCTCGTCGTCGCCGCGGTCCGCGACGGGCTCGCCGGCGAGGGCCTTGGGGCGCTGCCGTGGTCCGATCGCGCGCGACGTCTGCGCGCGAGGCTCGACCTCCTCCGGCGCACCCTCGGCCCGCCGTGGCCCGACATGTCCGACGACGCCCTCGTCGACGCGCTCGAGACGTGGCTCGCACCGGACCTCGGTCGCGTGCGCCGCACGGACGACCTGGGGCGCATCGACGTCGAGGCCGCGCTGCGTCGCCTCCTGCCCTGGCCCGAGGCAGGCCGCCTCGACGCCCTCGTCCCGGAGCGGATGACGCTGCCCTCGGGGTCGACGGCAGCCGTCACCTACGGGGAGGAGAGCCCTGTTCTGGCCGCACGGGTCCAGGAGGTCTTCGGCTGGAGCTCGACGCCCCGCGTCGTCGACGGACGGGTCCCGCTCGTCGTGCACCTGCTGTCGCCCGCGGCGCGCCCCGTCGCCGTGACGAGTGACCTGGAGTCCTTCTGGTCCGGACCGTATCGGCAGGTCCGGGCTGAGCTCCGCGGCCGGTACCCCAAGCACGACTGGCCCGAAGACCCCACGACCGCCGTCGCGTCGCGGGGCCCGAGGCGCCGCGCGCGGGAAGGATGAAGGGTCGGCTGGTGCGCCCGCGTCGACGGTTCGCCGCAACCGTGCAGGTCGGTACGATCAGCGGGTCGCGGGCCTTCGTCCTGCGTCTGCCGTGCGCCCGCCTCCGCGGTGCGCGCCGATCCGCATCTCGAGGGAGCATCCCGTGCCTGAGCAGTCCGTGACCCTGACCGTCGACTCCGTCGAGACCACGGTCGCCGCGGGCACGACGGGGGCAGACCTGTTCGGAGAGCGCAAGGACGTCGTCGTCGTCCGCGTGGACGGAGAGCTCGTCGACCTCGATCGACCGCTCGCTGACGGCGCCGTCGTCGAGGCCGTGACGATCGACTCGCCCGACGGGCTCCAGGTGCTGCGGCACTCCGCGGCCCACGTGCTGGCGCAGGCCGTCCAGGAGATCAACCCGACGGCCAAGCTGGGGATCGGGCCGCCGATCACCGATGGCTTCTACTACGACTTCGACGTCGAGACGCCCTTCACCCCTGAGGACCTCAAGGCGCTCGAGAAGGTCATGAGCCGCATCGTCAAGGAGGGCCAGACCTTCCGTCGCTGGGAGGTCTCCGAGGACGAGGCCCGTGCCGAGCTCGCCGCGGAGCCGTACAAGCTCGAGCTCGTCGGCCTCAAGGGCGAGACGCCCGAGGGCGACGACTCGGGCGCCTCGGTCGAGGTCGGGCTCGGTGGCCTGAGCATCTACCAGAACGTGCGTGGCGCGGGTCGCGAGAGCGAGAAGGTCGTCTGGCAGGACCTCTGCCGCGGCCCGCACCTGCCGAGCACGCGGCTCGTCGGCAACGGCTTCCAGCTCACGCGGTCTGCCGCCGCCTACTGGCGGGGCAGCGAGAAGAACCCGCAGCTCCAGCGGGTTTACGGCACCGCCTGGCCGACCCGCGACGCGCTCAAGGCGTACCTGAAGCTGCTGGAGGAGGCCGCCCGGCGCGACCACCGCAAGCGCGGCGCGGACCTCGACCTGTTCAGCTTCCCCGACGAGTTGGGCTCCGGCCTGGCGGTCTTCCACCCCAAGGGCGGCATCATCCGCCGGGAGATGGAGAACTACTCGCGGATCAAGCACGAGCAGGCCGGGTACGAGTTCGTCAACACCCCGCACATCACCAAGGGCCACCTGTACGAGGTCTCCGGGCACCTCGACTGGTACGCGGACGGCATGTTCCCGCCCATGGAGATGGAGGGCGCGAGCTACTACCTCAAGCCGATGAACTGCCCGATGCACGACCTGATCTTCCGCTCCCGCGGCCGTTCCTACCGGGAGCTGCCGCTGCGGATGTTCGAGTTCGGCACGGTGTACCGGTACGAGAAGTCCGGCGTGGTGCACGGCCTGACCCGGGTGCGCGGCATGACCCAGGACGACGCGCACATCTTCTGCACCGAGGAGCAGATGGCGGGCGAGTTGAAGTCCCTGCTCGCCTTCGTCCTCGAACTGCTGCGTGACTACGGGCTGGACGACTTCTACCTGGAGCTGTCCACCCGCAACCCGGAGAAGTCGGTCGGCACCGACGAGAACTGGGAGCGGGCCACCGAGGCGCTGCGCTCGGCGGCCGAGGAGTCCGGCCTGGACCTGGTGCCCGACCCGGGTGGCGCGGCCTTCTACGGGCCGAAGATCTCGGTGCAGGCCAAGGACGCCATCGGCCGGACCTGGCAGATGTCCACCATCCAGGTCGACTTCAACCTGCCGGAGCGCTTCGGTCTGGAGTACCAGGCCGCCGACGGCACCCGGCAGCGGCCGGTGATGATCCACCGTGCGCTGTTCGGTTCGATCGAGCGGTTCTTCGGGGTGCTCACCGAGCACTACGCCGGCGCCTTCCCGGCCTGGCTGGCGCCGGTGCAGGTGGTCGGCATCCCGATCCGTGACGACCACGCCGACTACCTGCACGGTTTCGTGGCCGCGCTGCGCGCCGAGGGCATCCGCGCCCAGGTCGACGCCGGTGACGAGCGGATGCAGAAGAAGATCCGGACCGCGCAGCAGCAGAAGATCCCGTTCATGGTGATCGCCGGGGACGACGACGTGGCCGCCGGCACCGTCTCGTTCCGCTACCGCGACGGCTCCCAGCGCAACGGCGTGCCGCTGGCCGAGGCGGTCGCCCACGTGCTGGACGTGGTCAACTCCCGCAGCAACACCGGCCCCTCCGCCTCCTGACCGGAGCGAAGGCTCCCGACGTCACGTCGGGAG
>JAFABT010000135.1 GCA_023425905.1 Actinomycetes bacterium
GTGGCGTACTCGGTCATGATGGCCTGCTTGGTGGCAGCGTCGAGGGGCACGATTCTCCTAGTTGGCTAGCTGCGCGGTGCTCCGGGGCATGTCCACCCGGGCGCTCTGGATCCGCGGCCGTTCGTACGGCAGCGATCAGACTATCAGCACGTGACGTGGTGCCGCAGCCCTCGGGACCGAGATCACGCCTGGTCGGCGTGCACGTCGTCTGCGAGGAGGTCACGCGCTCGAGCCACGTCGAGGTTCATCTGCGCCACGAGCGCCTGCGCCGACTCGAAGCGCACCGTCGGTCGTAGCTGCTCGACGAGCTCGACCGCGACCTCCTCGTCGTAGAGGTCGAGGTCGAACCGGTCGAGAACGTGCGCCTCGACGCGCCGTTCCGCACCGTCGAAGGTCGGGTTGGTGCCGATCGACACCGCGGCGGGCAGGTCGCGGTCCGGTGCGCCCGCGGGCAGCCCGACGCGGAGGAGCCGGCCGGCGTAGACGCCGTCGGCCGGGACCATGCCGGACATCGCTCCCCCGAGGTTCGCGGTCGGAAAGCCCAGCTCACGCCCTCGGGCGTCACCGTGGACGACGACCCCGCGGACCGCGTGCCGCCTCCCGAGGACGTGGGCGGCGGCCGCGACGTCACCCCGCTCGAGGAGCTCCCGGGCCCAGGTCGACGACCACCGACGGCCGGCCCCGAGCGCGCCGGCACCCTCGGGCTGGACGTCCGGGACGACGTCGACCTCGAAGCCGAGGCGCTCCCCCAGCTCGATCATCGTCGTGAGGTCGCCCGAGTTCTGCCAACCGAACTGGACGTCGCGACCGACGACGACCGTCTGGGCCCGCAGGCCGTCCAGCAGGTACGTCCGGACGAAGTCCTCCGGCGTCTGACGTGCCCACTCGAGGGTGTACGTGACGAGGAGGACGGCGTCGAGGCCCGTGGCCGCGAGCAGGTCGAGCCGCTCCTCGTCCCCCGTGAGCGCCACGGGGGCGTTGTCGGGCCGATGGACCGCCGCCGGGTGGGGCGAGAAGGTGAGCGCGACAGACCTTGCGCCCGCGGCTCGCGCGTCGGCGACCATGCGCCCGAGCACGGCCGCATGCCCCCGGTGCACGCCGTCGAAGGTGCCGATGGTGACGACCGAGGGGCCGAAGTCCTCAGGGACCTGCCCGAGGTCCGTCCAGCGCTGCACTCGTCCTCCACCGTCGGCGATTCCGGGGACCAGTGTGCCACCGTCCCTGGGCTCACCCGCGCCGAGGGCTCCGGTGGTCGCGACCGCGCGGGCGCGACGGCCCTATGCCCGCGTCGACTCGACGAGCAACCGCACGAGGTCGGCCGTCGCGACGACGCCCCACACATGTCCCGCGACGAGGACGTCGTCGAAGCGACGGGCCGGGCCGCGGCGCATGGCGCGCCCGACCACGTCGACGAAGGGCTCCCCGGGGTGGACGCACAGCGGTTCCCAGTCGGTGATCTCCCCCACGGGGCGTCGCGCGAGCAGTGCCCGCCCGTAACCGAGGGTGCCCGAGCTCGCGAGCTGGAACCGCTCACGGGAGACGAGCCCGATGCGTGCCGGGTCCGCACGGTCGACCACCGCAACCGAGCTGACGTAGCCCGAGGCGAACCTGGGTGCCAGGTCGGGGCATGGCATCCCGGCGTCGATGACGTCGACGTCCCGGGCGAGGTGGCCGACCGGGACGAAGGGGCTCGAGACGTCCGGCAAGGGCTCCTGGCGACGAGCCGTGGTGAGCTGGGGTGCGATGGTGTGGAGGATCACGCGACGATCGTGCAGCCCCGGGAGCGCGGTGCGGGACCGCGAGCGGGTGATCCGCGCAGATCCGGTCGAGTGTTCGCCGAACCTTCACCCGCGCGACCCGCCGTGGTCGTTCCTCCCGCGACATGACGAACCGGGCGGGACGGCGTCGTGCTGCCGTCCCGCCCGGTCCTAGGCCCGCGCCGTGTCGAGGCGAGGGCGTGTCCATCTCCTGCTGATCAGCGGCGAGCGGTCACCTTGAGGGTCGCCGACTTCGACGTGACCTTGCCTGCGGCGTTCTTCACGACGACGCGGTACTTCGCGCCGTTGAGCGACGCCTTGGCGACGACCCGAAGCGAGCTGCTGCTGGCACCCTTGACGGTCGCCCAGCCGCCACGCGGCTTCTTCACCTGCCACGTGTACGTGACGCCCGGCGCCCCCGTGGCCTTGACGGAGAACGTCGCCGCCTTGCCGGCCCTCACCGTGACGGACCTGGGCTGCTTGGTGATCTTCGGCTTGGCCGCCTTGACGGTGAGCTTCGCCGACTTCGACGTCACCGAGCCTGCGGAGTTCGTGAACACCGCGCGGTAGCTCGCCTTGTGCAGCGAGGACGAGACCTTGACCTTGAGGCTCGTGCTGGTCGCGCCCTTGATCGCCTTCCAGGACCCGCCCACCACCTTGCGCTGCCACTGCACGGTCGGTGCCGGGTGACCGTCCGCGCCTGCGCGGAACGTCACCGTCGAGCCGACCTTGCCGGTGACCGACGCCGGCTGCCGGGTGATCGTCGGGCGCGTCGCGTCCGCCGAGAGCCGGGCCACCGCGCTCGTCACCGAGCCCGAGGCGTTCGTGAAGACAGCCCGGACCTGCGTGCCGTCGGTCGCCTTGCTCGCCGTAAGGGTGAGCGTCGTCGACGTCGCGCCGGGGACGGCCTTCCACGCCGCCGACCCCTTGCGGGACTCCCACCGGACGGCGGGAGCCGGGTAGCCGCTCGCCTTCGCCGTGAAGGTCGCCTTCGCGCCGAGGCGGACCGACACGTCAGCGGGCTGCTGCGTGACGACCGGGGCGGCCTTGCGCACCGTGAGGCGTGCGGATGCCGACTCGGCCGTGGCGACCGAGTTCGTCGCGACCGCGCGGTACTCGTTGCCGTCGACCGCCGCACCCGCGACGACCTCGAGCGTCCGGCCCGTCGCACCCGCGACCGGCGCCCAGGTGCCGCCTGCGCGACGCACCTGCCACGTCACTGCCGGAGCCGGGATGCCCGACACCGACACGGTGAACGTCGCACGAGCACCATCGGCGACGGTCTGCGCGACCGGCTGACGCGTGAACGCGGGCGCCGTCGTGACCGTGTCGTCCGCCCCTTCCTGGTCCGCGGCGAAGGACGCGAGCCAGCTGAGCGCGGAGTTCCAGTTGACGGTGATCTCGTTCGAGGCCCAGGACTGGATCTCGTCGAGGTAGCACATCGCCGGGGCGCAGCCCTCGGTGAAGGTGGCCTGCATGGTCGGGTCCCACGTGGGGCTGTCCGAGTTCGGGCCACCCGCGAGCGAGCCCGCCGGCGGGTTCGGCAGCGTCGCGTCGAGCTGGTTGGAGAACCAGCGGCTGTGCTGGTTCTTCGAGAACTTCTCCCCGTACCCGGTGACGTAGGACTGGTTAAGACCGTTGCGGCCGAGGAGGTAGTCGAGCGACAGCAGGACGCCGTCACGGAACCGGTCCTCACCCGTGAGGTCATAGGCCGCGCCGAGGACGACCGCCGTGTTGACCACGGCCGAGGACGAGCCCCACGCGTACGTCCCGTCCTCGGGCACGTACGGCGTGCCGAAGGGCTGCGTCGCCTGGTCGGCGAGGTACGCGGTCGCGCCCTCGACGACCGACGCGCGGACCTCGTCGACGTCCGGGAGCGCACTGGGCACGAGCGCGAGCGAGATGCGCCCGAGAGCCGCCGTCTGGCCCCAGAAGAACCCGCCCGTCGGGAAGACGTCCCCGTCGTGGTGCGGGCTCTTCTCGACCGCGTCGCGGAAGGTCTTCTCGCCCGTCGTGAGGAACAGCTCCGCGGCGGCCCAGTAGGTCTCGTCGGTGATGTCGGTGTCGTCGTACGGACCGCCACCGTCGTTGCCCGCAGCCGCCGGCGCGTAGAGCACCGGCTGGGTCTTCGCGGCGTCCCACGTCGTGCGGGCCGCCTCGAGGAGCTCTGCGGAGAACTCCGGGTCGATCTCGGCGAACAACCGTGCGCCCTGCGCGGCGACCGCCGCGACATTGAGCGTCGCCGCCGTCGACGGGCGGTGCAGCGAGCGCACCTGGGTGTCGTCAGCCGGCGCGAGGGGCAGGCCGGTCCAGCCCTCGTCGTGGATCTTGTGGTGGACCATGCCCGCGAGCGGCTCGCCCGCCGGCACGATCATCTTGAGCATCCACTCAAGCTCCCAGCGCGCCTCGTCGAGGACGTCGGGGACGCCGTTGGCGCTCTCGGGGACGTCGAGGGTCCCGTCACCGAGTGCCGCGGGGGTGCCCGTCGGCGCGAGCGTCGCGCGCTCATAGGTGCTCAGCAGCTGCGCGACGGAGATCCCGCCGTTGACGACGTACTTGCCGTGGTCACCGGCGTCGTACCAGCCGCCCGTGACGTCGAGCGTGTAGTCGCACGTCCAGCCGTCGTAGTAGTCGCGCGGGCCGATGCAGGGGACGT
>JAFABT010000218.1 GCA_023425905.1 Actinomycetes bacterium
GCGCCGCGCGGCGCACGGCACCCGCTCGAGTCCATCCAGGACCGGATCGCGGACATCTTCGTGGCCATGGGCTGGGAGATCGCGGACGGTCCCGAGCTCGAGGCCGAGTGGTTCAACTTCGACGCCCTCAACTTCGGGCCGGACCATCCCGCGCGCCAGATGCAGGACACCTTCTACGTCGCCGCTGCCGACGGTGAGGCCGACTCGAACCTCGTCCTGCGCACGCACACCTCACCTGTTCAGGCGCGGGCCCTCCTCGAGCGCGACCTTCCAGTCTACATCGCGTGCCCCGGCAAGGTGTTCCGCACGGACGCCCTCGACGCGACGCACACTCCGGTCTTCCACCAGGTCGAGGGGCTCGCGATCGACAAGGGCCTCACGATGGCCCACCTCAAGGGCACGCTTGACCACTTCGTCCAGGCGATCTTCGGCCCCGAGGCCAGGACGCGCCTGCGGCCTGCGTACTTCCCGTTCACCGAGCCGAGCGCCGAGATGGACTTCTGGTTCCCGCAGAAGAAGGGCGGCCCGGGCTGGATCGAATGGGGTGGCTGCGGCATGGTCAATCCCAACGTGCTCCGGGCCTGCGGGATCGACCCTGACGTCTACTCCGGCTTCGCGTTCGGCATGGGCATCGAGCGCACGCTCATGCTGCGCCACGGGATCGCCGACATGCACGACATGGTCGAGGGCGACGCCCGCTTCCCCCTTCAGTTCGGGACGGAGATCTGATGCCCCTCATCCCTGTGACCTGGCTCGCCGACCACGTCGACCTGCCTGCAGGCACCACCGCAGAGCAACTCGCGGCGGACCTCGTCCGTGTCGGCCTCGAGGAGGAGGCGATCCACGGTGCCGCCGTCTCCGGCCCGCTGGTCGTCGGACGCGTCGTCGAGCGCACTCCTGAGCCGCAGAAGAACGGCAAGGTCATCAACTGGTGCCGGGTGGACGTGGGCGCGCACGGCGAGGTCCGCGAGGACGGCTCGATCGGTCCGCGCGGCATCGTCTGCGGCGCGCACAACTTCGACGTCGGCGACGCGGTCGTCGTCGCGCTGCCAGGCGCCGTGCTGCCCGGGCCCTTCGCGATCGCCTCGCGCAAGACGTACGGGCACGTCTCGGACGGCATGATCTGCTCCTCGCGCGAGCTCGGCCTCGGCGACGAGCACGACGGCATCATCGTCCTGTCCTCCCTCGGTCTCGACCCGGAGCCCGGCACGGACGCGCGTGAGCTCCTCGGCCTCGGTGAGGAGGTCCTCGAGATCAACGTGACTCCCGACCGCGGCTACTGCTTCTCGATGCGGGGCGTCGCCCGGGAGTACGGCCACTCGACCGGGGCCACCTTCCGTGACCCCGCGCTCGTCCAGGACGGCCCGCAGGAACCCGCGGGCGAGGGCTTCCCCATCGAGGTCGACGACGCGGCGCCGGTCAACGGCGCCCCGGGCTGCGACCGATTCGTCGCCCAGGTCGTTCGCGGCGTCGCCGCCTCTGGGCCGTCGCCCGCGTGGATGCAACGGCGCCTCACCCAGGCCGGCATGCGGCCGATCTCGCTCGCGGTCGACGTGACGAACTACGTCATGCTCGACCTCGGTCAGCCGTTGCACGCCTACGACCTCGCGAAGGTGGCGGAGCCGATCGTCGTGCGCCGTGCGGCTGCGGGGGAGCGCCTCACGACGCTCGACGGTGTCGCGCGTGACCTCCACGTCGAGGACCTCGTCATCGCCGACAGCCCGGGCGGGTCACGGGGCTCCCGGGTGCTCGGGCTCGCCGGCGTCTTGGGCGGAGCCGAGTCCGAGGTCTCCGGCACGACGACGGACGTCCTCGTCGAGGGAGCACACTTCGACGCGGTCTCCGTCGCACGCACGTCGCGACGCCACAAGCTCTCGAGCGAGGCCTCCAAGCGGTTCGAGCGGGGGGTCGATCCCGCGCTCCAGGCGGTTGCCGTCCAGCGTGCTGTCGACCTGCTCGTCGAGCACGGCGGTGGCGTCCCGGACCCGGCCCGGACCGACCTCGACCGCACGGTCCGCCCAGCCCCGATCGACCTCGACCTCGACCACCCTGCGCGGCTGGTCGGCGTGCCGTACACGCACGCGCAGGTCGTCGAGACGCTCGAGCAGATCGGCTGCGTCGTCACGGCCGACGGCGTAGGGCGTGCGACCGTGGTCCCTCCGTCGTGGCGCCCGGACCTCGTCGTCGCGGTCGACCTCGTCGAGGAGGTCGCGCGGCTGCGCGGCTACGACGCGATCCCGTCGGTGCTGCCCTCGGCTCCTGGCGGGCGGGGCCTCACCCGCGGTCAGACTGCTCGACGTGCGGTGGCGCGCTCGCTCGCCGAGGACGGGTTCGTCGAGACGTTGAGCTACCCCTTCGTCGACCCGTCGGTCCATGACGCGATGCGGCTCGAGGCGGATGACGTGCGGCGGCGAGCGGCGCGCCTGGTGAACCCGCTCGCGGACAACGCCCCCGAGATGCGGACGAACCTGCTCGCGACGCTCCTGGAGACCGCGCGGCGCAACGTGGGTCGGGGGAACACCGACCTGGCGCTCTTCGAGATCGGTCTCGTCACGTGTCCCGGCGACTCTGCTCTGGTGGCCCCATCGCTGCCGCCGGCCGTGCGGCCGTCGGACGAGGACCTCTCCGCGCTCGACGCCGCGGTCCCGGACCAGCCCCGGCGGGTCGCAGGCGTCCTCGTGGGTCAGCGGGAGCGTGCCGGGTGGTGGGGAGACGGCCGCAGGGTGAGCCATGCCGACGCGATCGCAGCGGCGCTGCGCGTCGCGGAGGTCGTGGGCGTCGAGGTGACGGTCGTCGCCGACGCCGACCACGCGCCGTGGCACCCCGGCCGGTGCGCGCGGCTCGAGCTCGCCGATGGCACGCTCGTGGGTCACGCCGGTGAGCTGCACCCGAAGGTGGTCGCGGCCTTCGACCTGCCGCAGCGTGCTGCTGCGTTCGAGCTGACCCTCGACGGTCTGCTCGCGGGTGCCGGTGACGGCCCGGTGCAGGCGCGCCCCGTCTCGACGTTCCCAGCGGCGAAGGAGGATGTCGCGCTCGTCGTCCCGAGCGATGTCCCGGCGGCTGACGTGACCGCCGCGGTCCGAGCGGGCGCGGCCATGAGCGCGGCGGGCGACGTCCTGGAGGACGTCCGGCTCTTCGACGTGTACACGGGTGAGCAGGTGGGTGAGGGCAAGCGCTCTCTAGCCTTCGCCCTGCGGCTCCGCGCCGCTGACCGGACGCTCACCGCTCAGGAGACCGCGCAGGTCCGCGACGCCGTCGTCGCGGAGGCGGGGGCACGGTTCGGCGCGACGCTGCG
>JAFABT010000276.1 GCA_023425905.1 Actinomycetes bacterium
ATCGAGTTGGTCCCGCAGTCGATGGCAGCCACACGCGTCATGCGCGCGAGCCTGCCACCCGCGCCCGCCGCCGACCAACTCGGCCCCCGTCCGGCAGCGGGCGGGCTACTTCGTCGGCGGGGTGGACCCGGACGGGCGTGGGGGCGGCGACGTGCTCGACGACGGCGTCGGGGAGGTCGGCGGCGAGCTCCCGTCGGCATCCCCCGCCGCCTGCGGGGAGCCCGGCTCGACCCCCGGGGCGAGCAGCGGGCTGAGCGCGAGGACCGGGGCGCTCGGCGTGACGAGGTGGTCGGGATCGACGAGGAGCCATCGTTCCTGGGACTCGAGCCAGCTCAGGTGCTCCCAACGCGCCCCGATCCGTGGGAAGACGTTGCGCCGGACGTCGCCGTACTGGGACAGCGCCGCGACCGGGTGGAGGGCCTCGTCACTCCCGACCGGCATGAACTCGTCGTCGCTGTCCGTCTCCGTGAGGACGACGGCGCGACCCTCCTGGTCGACGAGCTGGAACCGCTCGACGAGCACCCCGTCGGCGTCGTACGCGAAGAGGTTGGTCGCCTGCTCGCCGTCGACCCACACCCCCGCCACGGGGTCGGTGTAGATGTACTCGGTGTCGACGCGATAGCCGCCCTGGGAGGTCACGGCGCTCGCGGTCACTCCGAGGATCGGAACGATCGCGACGACGGCGAGCGTCGTCGTCACCCCACGCAGCCACCCCAGCGTCCCTCCCCGCAGCCACCTCCCCCGGCCCCACTGGATGCTCACGACGACGGCCGCAAGCATCACGAGCGCGTGGCCCAGGTTCGTCGGGAAGACCGCTGGGAGGTACGACCCCTGACCGCCCAGGCCGAGGACCACACCCAGGGCAGCGATGACGGCCCAGCCGCGCACGACCCACCCCACCGGTCGCAGGGTGAGGACGAACTCCTCGAGCCCGGGACCCCACGACGTCTTGCGCAGCTCGGCGACACCCTCCTCTGCCTGCGAGCGCAGCGTGGTCCACGGGGCCAGGAGGACGCTGCCGAGGGAGCGCGGCCCCGAGCGCTCGGCGTGCACGGGCAGACCTGCCGCCCGGCACAGCTCCTCGGCGTAGGCCGCCGGCGGGCCGAATACCGCGGTGAGATCCGCGGGAGCGGTGCCGTCCGACCGATCCCCGAGCGCCTCGGCGAGGTCGGCCTCGAGGCCGCCCGTGAGCTCCTCGCGCTGCTCGGGGCTGAGGTGATCGAGGTGGCGGCGGACGGCGGCGGCGTATTCGGCGGGACGCGTCGGCGTCGCGGCGGCACCTGGGACGGGTCCGAGGTCGGCGGCGGTCATGCTGCGCTCCTTGCGGGGTCGAGCAGGCGGGTGAGGGTCTGGGAGAACTCGGTCCAGCTGCGGCGTTGCTCAGCGAGCAGCTCGCGCCCCTGCGGTGTCATCCCGTAGTACTTGCGGTGCGGGCCCTCGTCGCTCGGGACGACGTAGGACGTGAGCGCGCCGGCCGCGTAGAGCCGGCGGAGCGTCCCGTAGACGGAGGCGTCGCCGACGTCCTCGAGGCCGCCTGCGCGCAGCCGTCGGACGACGTCGTAGCCGTAGCCGTCCTCGGCCTCGACGACGGCGAGCACGGCGACGTCGAGCACCCCTTTGAGCAGCTGGGTCGTGTCCACGAAGGCTCCTTGTCGAGTGGTCGTTCGCAGAGCACGCTACCGCAGAATACGCAGTACCGGGCGCAGAGCAGTAGTGCGTGTCGCGCCAGGCGCGGACGGCTTGCGTCAGGCGGCGCGGATGCGCGCGAGCCAGTCGGTGAGCAGCGCGGCGGTGAGCGCCGGCTGGTCGAGGTGGACGTTGTGCCCCGCCGAGTCGAGGGTCGCGAACGTCGCCCTCGGGTAGTGCTCGAGCGCGGCGTGCGCGTCGCGATGCCCGACGTAGCTGTCCTGCCTGGCCGTGAGGAGGAGCGTCGGCTGCATGAACGGCCCCTCCGAGGTCTCCGGCGGCTCGGCGAGCGGGTAGCACTCGCTGATCCGCTCGAGCGCGGCCTGGTCGGCCCCCTCGAGGCCTGGCAGGACGTGCTCGAGGAAGGCCCGGGCGTTGCCGGGCGACTCGACGACCGCGGTGTCGAGGTAGGCCTCGACCGCCGCCCCCGCGACCTCCCTGGCCGCCTCGTCCTGTCGGACGACCGTGCGCGGGTCCAGGTCGCGGAGGTCGTGCTCGGGCACGAACACCCCGGCGAGCGTCGCGAGCCCGAGCACCTGCTCGCGCAGGTCGTGCGCGACGCGCCGCGCGATCATCCCGCCCCAGGAGTTGCCGAGCAGGGCGAACGGCTCGTCCCCGAGCAGCCCTCTGACGTGCTCCTCGACGGTGCGGACGACGTCGTCCGAGCTCGCCACGTCACCGATCGGCGTCCCAGTCGCCCCCGGGAGGTCGAGGTAGATCCGGCGCCAACCACCCGCCGCCTCGAGCACGGGGTCGAGAGGGAGAAGGATCCGGTGGTCGACCCCGAAGCCGTGGAGAAGAACGAGAGGCGTGCCGGATCCGCGGTCGATCGTGAGCATGCCGGACAGGCTAACGACGCCCGCCGACAGTCGTCAGCACGAGCAGCGATCGGGCCGCCACGTCCCGGCGATGAGCGCAAGCGCCTCGTCGCCGAAGGGATTGATCCCGGGCCCCGCGGCGAGCGCGTGGCCCACGAGCACGTGGAGGCACTTGACGCGGGTCGGCATGCCACCGGCCGAGATGCCGTCGATCTCCTCGACGTGGCCGAGCTCCGCACGGCGCGAGAGGTAGTGCTCGTGCGCCTTCGCGTACGCCGCCGCGAGCTCCGCGTCGTCAGCGAGCCGCGCCGTCCACTCCTTCATGAGGCCACCCGCCTCGAGCGTGCTCACCGCCGCAACCGCTCCGGGGTGCGTGAGGTAGTACGTCGTCGGGAACGGCGTGCCGTCGTCGAGCCGGGGTGCCGTCCGCACGACGAGCGGGCGACCGCACACGCAACGGGCCGCGATCCCGACGACGCCGCGCGGCACCCGCTCGAGCTGCTCGCGCAGCTCGACGAGGTCACGGTCGACGACGGCTTCACCGGTCGCGTAGGGGGCGGGGGCATCGGTCACTGCGCTGGTTCCTTGTCCGTCGTGCGGGCCGGGGTGTCGGCCTCGTCCTTGTCCTCACCGGTCGTGGCATCCGTGCCGGTCGTCGTCTCCGTGCCGGTCGTCGTGCCCTCGTCGGTTCCGGAGCCCGGACTGCCGGCGCCTTCGGGCTCCTCGCTCGGCGCACCGACCTCGAACTCCCCCGCCGCGACGACCGACCCCCACAAGGTGGCGTACCACGGGGACGCACTCGTGCCCTCGACGACCGACCCGGTGCGTGCGGCCTCCGCCTGGGCGGCGATCTCCTCCGCCGCGGCGGCCGCCTCGACCGCTCGCGCGATCTCGGGGTCGACGACGCGGTACGCGACCTCGCCGGGCATGACGTACGTGAGGCGCTCCCTCGCCTGCGCGGCGACGTAGCTCGGGTCCTCCCACCGGGCGAGCTCTGCGACGAGCTCCTCGTCGCGCTCGCGAGCGACGGCCACCTCGCGCTCGAGCTGCTCGAGCGAGGCGCGTTGCGCGATGAACGAGCGCACCGTGGGGGCGAGCAGCGCGAAGGCGATCCCGACGACGACGAGCAGGACGAGCGCCCGCGCCGAGAACATCCTGGGGACGCCCGCCGCCCCGCCGGGCGGCTGGGACGAGGCGCGGCGC
>JAFABT010000353.1 GCA_023425905.1 Actinomycetes bacterium
CCCCAAGCGCGTCGCTTCCTCACTGAGCACGCCATGACGGACTGGGTCCACCTGCCGGGGCGGCTCTCGCGCGAGGAGCTCAAGGACCTCTACCGCCGCGCGGACGTCTACCTCGCACCGGGCGTGCTCGACGCCTTCTCCGTCGCCATCCAGGAGGCGCAGGCGGCCGGGCTCGCGATCCTCAGCCGCTCGCAGTCGGGCGCCGCGGAGCTGCTCACCGACGGGGTCGAGGGCCTGCTCGCCGACGACGACGACGCGATGGCGCACGGACTGGCACGCCTCGCGTCCGACCGCGAGCTCCTCGACCGGATCCTGCGCCACAACCGGTCGGTCGCGCCCTCGACGAGCTGGCCCGCCGTCGTCGCGGCCCACGACGCGGTGTACCGCACGGCGCTCGCCCGCTACGGCCAATGAGCGGCCACGTGCGCCACGGACGCGCATAGGTGGAAACACCTAGTTCACCCGGTGGTCTGCCTGCACGACGTTGCGCCTCTGCCGATCTTGACGGTATGGAGACGCGCCCCGTCGTCGTCCCCCACGAGGCGGCCATGCTCGGTGGGGTGGCCCTGTGCGCGGCCTACATGATGCTCACCGGGCTCGCGCAGTACGCCGTCGTCACGGTAGCCGCCCTCATCCCCGCCGCGATCATCGCCCATCAGCTCGCCCGGCACCCCGAGCGCTACGGCCTGCCGTGGCGCCTGCTCGGCATCGCGGTCTCACTCCAGGCGCTCCGCTCGATCGCCCGCGTCGTCCGAGGGCTCGTCGAGGGTGAGCTCGTCGCCCCCACCGTCTTCTCCCAGGCGAGCCTCCTCGTGAGCTTCGTCATCATGCTCGCCGCCACGCTCGCGATCCTCGCGCCGTACGCGCGCGCCGGCTACGGCCTCATCGCGGAAGCCGCGGTCAGCTGGATCGCCGGCGCAGGAGTGCTGTGGGCGACACTCATCGCCCCCGCGCTCACCGCGCAGGGCGCGACCACGAGCAGGGCGGCGGTCATCCTCGTGCTGCTTCTCGTGCTCAGCGGGATCAGTGGAACGATCCTCCAGGTCGCGATCCTCACACCGCCCGCTCGAGGGCCGCTCCTGCTCATCGGCGGCGCCGCGGTGCTCGCACTCACGTCGAACCTCATCACCACCGTGGACCCTCCGCCGCACGCAGGCCCCGGCCCGGTGGGCCTGCTCAACGTCCTCGGCTACTGCGTCCTCGCCGCAGCCGCGCTCCATCCGGCCCGGGGCGCCGTGACCTTCGCCGTGCCCATCGGCGCCGCGCGGCCGCAGGACCGCCTCACGCGCACCCACCTCGTCACGCTCGGGGTCGCGCTCGCGGTCAACCCTCTCGTCGCGGGCGTCCACGCGATCAACGGCCAGCGCGTCGACGGACCGGTGCTCGTCGCGACCACGCTCGCGATCGTCCCCCTCGTCGTGTGGCGGACGACGCAGATGGTCCAGGCGCAGAAGGACGCCGAGGAGACCCTCCGCCACGTCGCCGACCACTGCGAGATGACCGGGCTGCTCAACCGCCGCCGCGGCCTCGACGAGCTCGCGGCGTCGATCGACCTCACGCGGGCGGCGACCGAGCACGATGACGCGAGCACCCTCGCCCTCTTCGTCGACATCGACGACCTCAAGGGCATCAACGACACCCACGGGCACGTCGCAGGCGACGGTGCCGTCAAGGCGGTCGCCGCCGCGATCTCCGCAGCCGTCGGAGCGAGCGGCGTCGTCGCGCGCATCGGCGGGGACGAGTTCCTCGTCGTCACCCGGACGGGGCTCATCGCGGCCGACCGCCTCGTGACGACCGTCCGCGAGGCCGTGCGCGCCCTCGTCGTCGTCGTCCCGAACCTCACCGCCGGTGGGGAACCGACGATGCTCGACGTGAGCGCCACGGTCGGCGCGCACAGGGTCGCCCCCGGGTCATCTGCGACCGTCGCAGACGTGCTCGCACGGGCGGACCACAGCATGTACGCGGCAAAGCCCTCCACCGCGCACGACTGACCGCCGCGTCATCGGGCCGACGACGCCGCCGCTCGTCACTGCGCCCGCGCGGTCACTCCCACTCGATCGTGCCCGGCGGCTTGCTCGTCACGTCGAGCACGACCCGGTTGACCTCGGGGACCTCGTTCGTGATGCGGGTCGAGATCGTTGCGAGCACCTCGTAGGGCACGCGGGACCAGTCGGCCGTCATCGCGTCCTCGCTCGAGACCGGGCGCAGGACGATCGGGTGGCCGTAGGTGCGACCATCGCCCTGGACGCCGACGGAGCGGACGTCCGCGAGCAGGACGACGGGGCACTGCCAGATCTCGGCGTCGAGGCCCGCCCGCGTGAGCTCCTCACGCGCGATGAGGTCGGCCGCGCGCAGGATGTCGAGCCGCTCGGCGGTGACCTCCCCGACGATGCGGATGCCAAGGCCGGGGCCCGGGAACGGCTGGCGGCCGACGATCTCCTCGGGGATGCCGAGCTCGCGCCCGACCGCGCGGACCTCGTCCTTGAACAGCGCGCGCAGCGGTTCGACGAGGCCGAACTGGAGGTCGTCCGGGAGCCCACCGACGTTGTGGTGGCTCTTGATGTTCGCTGCGCCCTCGCCGCCGCCCGACTCGACGACGTCCGGGTACAGCGTGCCCTGGACGAGGAACTTCACCTCGTCACCGTGCGCACCCGCCTCCTCGACGACCTGGCGGGCGGCGTCCTCGAAGACGCGGATGAACTCACGACCGATGATCTTGCGCTTCGTCTCCGGGTCGGAGACCCCCGCGAGCGCGTCGAGGAAGCGCTCGCGCTCGTCGCGGACGATCAACCGGACGCCGGTCGAGTCGACGAAGTCGCGCTCGATCTGCTCGACCTCGCCCGCTCGCATGAGGCCATGGTCGACGTGGACGCAGGTGAGCTGGTCCCCGACGGCCTTCTGGACGAGCGCGGCCGCGACCGCGGAGTCGACGCCGCCGGACAGCGCGCAGATGACGCGGGCGTCGCCGACCTGCGCACGGATGCGCTCGACCTGCTCGGCGATGACGTTGCCGGGGGTCCAGTCGGGTGCGAGACCTGCGCCGACGTAGAGGAAGTTCTCGAGGGCGCGCTGGCCCAGCGGGGAGTGCTTGACCTCGGGGTGCCACTGCATGCCGAAGAGCCGCCGCTCGCGGTCCTCGAAGGCCGCGACGGGCGAGCCCGGGGACGTCGCGAGCACGTCGAAGCCGGCCGGCGGTGCGTGGACCGCGTCGCCGTGGCTCATCCACACCGTCTGCTCGGGGCCCGAGCCCTCGAGGAGCGCCCCGATCGCGCACACGTCGACGTCGGTTCCGCCGTACTCGCGCGTG
>JAFABT010000374.1 GCA_023425905.1 Actinomycetes bacterium
CCCCACGCCGACCCCCACGCCGACCCCCACGCCGACGCCGACGCCCACGCCCACCCCGACCCCGACGGGCGCCTGCTCGGCGTCCCTCCAGGTCGCCAACTCGTGGCAGGGCGGATTCCAGGCGACCGTCACCGTGACGGCCGGGACCGCAGCGATCGGGGCGTGGAGCACGTCGTTCACGCTCCCGTCCGGCAGCCAGGTCGGGCACCTGTGGTCGGCGACATCGACGAGCACGAGCTCGCCGTACATCGTCCGCAACGCTGCCTGGAACGGGTCGCTCGGGGCGGGGCAGTCGACCTCCTACGGCTTCGTGGGCACCGGATCAGCACCGGCGAACGCGACGGTCGCCTGCTCGACGAGCTGATCTGAGCACCTCATGCGTGGCGGGCGGCGTCTCATCAGTTGATACTTCAACTATGATGGGAACCCTCGCGTCACCCCGTTCGTCGGGGAGATGACGGGGTGCACGCCGCCCGCCACCCATGACCACGCCCGAACACGGGCACCGGACCCACCGCGAGGACCCTCATGACCACCCCCCGCACGAGCCCGAACGCTGATCGCAAGGCCGCGCTCGACGCCATCCGGACGAGCCAGCAGCGCAGCGAGCGCCGCCGCACGGTCCTCATCTCCTCGATCGCAGGCGCGCTCGTCCTCGGCCTCGTCGTCGCGACCGCTGTCGTTCTGGGGCAGGAGAGCGCGAAGAACGCAAAGGTCGACGCGCTCGCGGCACAGGACATCGACGGCGTGGAGACGCTCGAGAACCTCACCTTCGACCACGTCGACGGCCCCGTCGACTACGGCAGGCCCGCCCCTGCCGGAGGCGACCACTACGTCGCGTGGCAGAACTGCGGCGTGTACACCGAGCCGATCGGCAACGAGAACGGGGTCCACAGCCTCGAGCACGGCGCCGTCTGGCTGACCTACGACCCGTCGCTGCCCGCAGACCAGGTGGCGACGCTTGCGGAGTTCGCCAAGAAGGAGTCCTACGTCCTCGTCAGCCCCGTCGAAGGACTCCCCTCGCCCGTCGTCGCCTCGTCGTGGGGCTACCAGCTCGAGGCCGACGACGCGTCTGACCCGCGCATCGCCGCCTTCGTCCGCAAGTACCTGCTCAACACCGAGCTCCCCGAGGTCGGCGCTGCCTGCACCGGCGGCGTCGGGACGCCCGCGTGACGGAGGCGGCCCTGAGCGACGAGCACACGACGGCGCCGCCCGGGGCGCTCGCCTCGCACAGCACGATCCGTCTTGTCGCCGTCCTGGCCGTGGCCGTGGCCGCCGCGCTCGGTGCGGGCGTCCTGCTCGGCTCCGCGATCTCACGACCCGCTGCGCCCTCCGTCGCCGCGGAGGGGTCCGTCTCTGCCGGATTCGCGCGCGACATGGCCGCGCACCACGCGCAGGCGGTCCAGCTGTCCGCCCTGCTGCGAGACCGGTCGCAGGACACTGATATGCGCCTGCTCAGCCTCGACATCCTCACCACCCAGCAAGAGCAGATCGGTCAGATGAATGCGTGGCTCGACGTCTGGGGCCTGCCCAGGGCCCGGCAGGGTGAGCCCATGGCGTGGATGGACGGCGCGGACACCCACGGGCACGACTCGGCGCACGGGTCTGCCGCGACCGAGCCCGATGAGCTCGTCGGCCTCGAGGCGATGCCCGGCTGGGTGCTCCCGGCCGAGATGGCGCGGCTCACGGACGCCACGGGGATCGAGGCCGAGCGGCTGTACCTCACGCTCATGATCGAGCACCACGAAGGTGGCGTCGCCATGGCGCAGTACGCCGCAGACCACGCCGACCAGGAGGTCGTCGTGCGCCTTGCCCGGGGCATCGTGCGTGCGCAGAGCGCTGAACTCGCGCTTCTGCACGACCTGCTCGACGCGCGTGGGGGGGCGCTCACGTGACATGAGCGGCGGAGGCTGACCGCGGGGAACACCCCGCGACCTGCCGCTGTTGCAGCGGATGGAAGTCGTTGCTGCCACAACCAATGGCGGCTAGGCTGACAGCGCAGGACGACTCAACGACCGAACCGGACCGAGAAGAGACGAGGTGGAGCGCCGACCATGGCTCGCACCCCTCAGTCCTCCGCTCCCGGTCGTGCCCTGCTCGCGCGCTCGGCCTCGCCCTGCTGCTGTCGCTGTCTGTAGAGCGCTGACCCGTACGGGCCATCCCGGTGTCGACACGGGGCAGCCCTGTCAGCGCTCCAGCCCCTCCTTGCGTCCCGCGCGCACCCACGCGCGCCCGCGCACCTCGCCCCGCGCCTCACACGTCGCATCCCGTCACCCACGCCACCCTGTGGCCCCACCGAGAACGAGGAACCCCATGTCCCGCATCTACGACGACGCCACCCAGCTCGTCGGGCGTACCCCGCTCGTCCGCCTCAACCGCGTCACCGAGGGGGTCGACGCGACCGTCGTCGCGAAGCTCGAGTTCTACAACCCCGCGAACTCCGTGAAGGACCGCATCGGCGTCGCGATCATCGACGCGGCCGAGCAGGCCGGTGACCTGCCCGCGGGCGGCACTATCGTCGAGGCTACGAGCGGCAACACCGGGATCGCGCTCGCCTTCGTCGGCGCTGCGCGCGGCTACAAGGTCGTCCTCACGATGCCCGAGACGATGTCGAAGGAACGCCGCGCCCTGCTGCGCGCCTACGGCGCCGAGCTCGTCCTCACCCCCGGCTCCCTCGGCATGAAGGGCGCGGTCGAGGAGGCCGAGCGCATCGCGGCCGAGCGGCCCGGCGCGGTGCTGGCGCGGCAGTTCGCCAACGCGGCAAACCCCGCGATCCACCGCGCGACGACGGCGGAGGAGATCTGGGAGGACACCGACGGCAAGGTCGACATCCTCGTCGCCGGCATCGGCACGGGCGGGACGATCACCGGGGTCGGGCAGGTGCTCAAGGAGCGCAACCCTGACGTCCAGGTCATCGCGGTCGAGCCCGCCGAGTCGCCGATCCTCAACGGCGGTGCGCCCGGACCGCACAAGATCCAAGGCCTCGGCGCGAACTTCGTGCCGGAGATCCTCGACACCTCCGTCTACGACGAGGTCATCGACGTCGACGCCGACACCGCGGTGCGCGTCGCCCGCCAGGTGGCCAAGGAGGAGGGCCTGCTCGTGGGGATCTCCTCCGGCGCTGCGATCCATGCCGCACTCGAGGTCGCCCGCCGACCCGAGAACGCGGGCAAGCTCATCGTCACCGTCGTCCCGTCGTTCGGCGAGCGATACCTGTCGACGATCCTCTACGCGGACCTGCTCGACTAGCAGCACGCCCGTCACCACCCGCGACGGACCCACGCACGACCTAGGAGAAGAGGACGTCATGTCACGCAGGGCCAGGCGCCGGCTCGGCGCGGTGCTGCGCGAGGACCTCGAGGCCGCGACGACGCGCGACCCGGCGGCCACCTCACGCCTCGAGGTCGTGCTCGCCTACCCGGGTCTCCACGCCGTCTGGTCGCACCGGGTCGCGCACCGCATGTGGCAGGAGCCTGCGCTGCGGCTGCCTGCGCGGCTGCTCTCGCAGCTCACCCGGTCGCTCACAGGAGTGGAGATCCACCCCGGGGCGACGATCGGCCGACGGCTGTTCATCGACCACGGCATGGGCGTCGTCATCGGTGAGACCTCGGTGATCGGCGACGATGTCGTCCTCTTCCACGGGGCGACGCTTGGTGGCAAGTCGATGCGGCGCGGCAAGCGGCACCCCACGGTGGGCGATCGCGTGACGATCGGCGCGGGGGCAAAGGTCCTCGGACCGGTGTGGATCGGTGACGATGCCCAGATCGGCGCGAACGCCGTCGTCGTCAAGGACGTCCCCGAGGGTGGCGTCGCGGTCGGCGTCCCGGCGCAGGTGCGCAGGCGGCCGGCCTCGGTGGACGTCGAGCGGGACGGATACGTGGACCCCGCGATCTACATCTGAACGTCGTCGACGGCTCGGGCCGGTGGGAGATCCTCACCGGCCCGAGCCGTTCGTGCGTCTGCCTCCGGGCGCGGATCTGCGAAAGTTGTTATAGATGACATAGAACAACTATGTTTGACGCATGCTCTTCCGCATCAACACCACCACGGGAGAGGCGATCTTCGTCCAGCTCGCCGACCAGGTCCGGGCCGCCGTCGCCGACGGCACCCTCGCCGCAGGCGAGCGTCTGCCCGCGGCACGTGACCTCGCCACGGCACTCGACGTCAGCCTCCACACCGTGCTCCACGCCTACCAGGACCTCCGTGACGAGGGCCTCATCGAGCTGCGTCGGGGCCGCGGGGCCGTCGTCGCCGATCACCCCGACCGCGACTACTCCGCCCTCAACCGGGCGATCGCGACCGTCGTCACCGAGTCCCGCCGCCTCGGCCTCGCCCCCGACACCACCCTCGCCCTCGTCAAGGAGGCACTCGCATGACCGCTCCGACCTCGCCTGACGTCCCAGCTCGCGCGGCGAACCGCAGGGCCCAGCTCCTCGCCGCCGCTCTGTGGTGCGGCGCCGTCCCCGTCGCCGCGATGGGGACCTCGATCGCCTTCGCGCTCGCCTGGCGCAACGAGCTTCCGGACCCGGTGACGACGGGCTGGGGACCCGACGGAACTCCACGGACCGGCTCCCTCACGGGGCAGCTCGTCGGCCTCGGCGGACTCGCTCTCGGCTTCGCGCTCCTCGGCCTCGCACTCACGATCTGGCTCGGCCAGGCGGCCCTCACCCGGCGCATCGCCAACGCCGTGGCCGCAGGCGCGGGAACCCTCGCCGCATGCCTCCTCTACGTTCAGCTCGACGCCCAGCGCGGTGTCGCGCCCGTCGCCGAGCACCGGCCCGCGGGCGGAGCCGTCGCCGCAGCCGTCGGACTCACCCTGCTCGTCGTCGCGCTCGCCGCGACCCTCACCCCAGCAGACCCACCCCGACCCACCCGGGTCGCACCCCCGGCCGACGCGCCATCGCTCCCGCTCGAGGCAGGCGAGGAGGCGGTCTGGGTGTCGGAGCTCGGGCGCGGGCGTCGCCCGTGGGTGCTTGCCGCCACCGTCGCGACGACATCCCTCGTGTGGGTCCTCGTCGGCTGGCAGTGGGCGCTGCTGCCCCTCCTCCTCACCCCCCTGTTCCTCCTCACGCTGCTCGAGTGGACCGTGACCGTCGACGCACGTGGCCTCACCGCGCGGGGAGCCGGCGGCCTCGTCACGCAGCACGTCCCGCTCGACGAGGTCGAGCGCGCGACCGCGATCCACATCGATCCGCTGCGGCAGTGGGGTGGCTGGGGCGTGCGGACAGCTCTCGACGGCTCGACCGGGGTGATCGTGCGGACAGGCGAGGGCATCGAGGTGCACCGGACGGGCGGCCGGCGCTTCGTCGTGTCGATCCACGATGCAGCGCAGGGGGCAGCGCTGCTCAACGCCCTCGCCGCCCGAGGTCGCGTGAGCGGCACCGACTGACGACGCGCGGGGCCCGCGTCTCGCCGTTGACGAGGCCAGGCGGCAGGATGTCCACGAGGCGTCCGTCACCGGCGACGGGCGCACGAGGAGGGACACGCCGTGCGACTCGGGTTCCACACGGGCTACTGGTCTTCAGGACCGCCCGCGGGCGCGCTCGACGCAGTGGCCGCCGCCGACGACCTCGGCCTCGACTCGGTGTGGACGGCCGAGGCCTACGGGTCCGACGCCCTCACCCCGCTCGCGTGGTGGGGCGCGACGACCCGCAGGGTGCGCCTCGGCACCGCCGTGTGCCAGATGGCGGCCCGCACCCCGACGGCGACCGCCATGGCTGCGCTCACGCTCGACCACCTCTCCGGCGGGCGCATGGTGCTCGGCCTCGGCGCCTCGGGCCCGCAGGTCGTCGAGGGCTGGTACGGACAGCCCTACTCCCGCCCGCTGGCCCGCACCCGCGAGTACGTCCAGATCGTCCGGGAGGTGCTCGCCCGGCAGGCGCCCGTCGTGCACGACGGCACGTTCTACCCGCTGCCCTACCGCGGGGACGACGCGACCGGTCTAGGCCGACCCCTGCGCTCGACCGTCCACCCGCTGCGCGCGACGCTGCCGATCCACCTCGCCGCACAAGGCCCACGCAACACCGCACTCGCGGCTGAGATCGCCGACGGCTGGCTGCCGGCGTTCTTCAGCCCACGGGCGGACCAGGCGGCCCGCGAGCGGCTCGCCGAGGGGTTCGCGCGCCGCCCCGAGCCGGGCACGCATGGTGCGGGCCCGTGCCCGGCAGCCGACTTCGAGGTCGCTGCGACCGTTCCGGTGGCCCTCGGGCCCGACGTCGACCGAGCCGCCGACCAGTTGCGCCCGCACCTCGCGCTCTACATCGGCGGCATGGGTGCGACCGGGGCGAACTTCCACCGCGACGCCCTCGAACGACTCGGCCACGACGCGGCGTGCGCCCGGGTCGCGGAGCTGTGGGACCGGGGCGACCGGGCGGCCGCGGCCGCAGCCGTCCCGACCGAGCTCGTCCTCGACGTCGCGCTCGCCGGCAACGCCGACGATCTCGCGACCCAGGGGCGCGTCTGGCGCTCGACCGTCGTCACGACCCTCGTGCTGCAGGCGGACCCCCGTCACCTTCCCGCGATCGTCGCCGCGCTGGGTTGAGGCCGGCGAGCAGCGCCGGGACCCACGGCGTTGGTCTCATTATGTGGTCGAATGGCGCCTCAGAAAGGCGCAGTTCAGGGGAGTCTTGTCTTAACTAGTGAGACAGATTCGTCGCGTCGTTGCTCGTGTCGTCGCGGGCGCTCTACTGTCGACCCGTTCCGACGTGCGAGCATCGCGACCGGAATGCGAGACACCCGCAGCTCGACCAGGAACAGGAGGACCCGCCATGACCCCTCGCGCGACGATCGTCACGGCCCGTCCGATGCCTGCCTCGGCTGCCTGTCCCGCAGCGTGCTGCGCCCCGCGCTGCTGTCGGTGACCCCCACCGCACCCGCCCCGCGCCCCTAGCACCCTCCCGGCACCGCACCGGCACCTCGCGGCAGAGCTCGCGGTCGTCCGAGCGCACTGCCGCCCCCCTCCCCCGCTCGCCCCGTCCCGAGGACACCCATGGCCATCACCGCCGCTCCACCGCACACGTCGACCGCCCAGCAGGTCGCCCTCACCGGCGTCGGTCGCACCTTCAGCACCCGGACAGGACCCCGGCCAGTCCTGCGCAACGTCGACCTCACGATCGAGGCCGGGGAGATCGTCGCGCTCATCGGGCCCTCCGGCTGCGGCAAGTCGACGCTGCTGCGTCAGGTCATCGGACTCGACGAGCCCGACACCGGCACGATCGTCCTCGGCTCCGTCCCACGGCACCGGATCGACCCGCGCGTCGCCGTCGCCTTCCAGGAGCCCCGGCTGCTGCCGTGGCGCACGCTCGCGCAGAACGTCGCGCTCGGGCTCCCCGCCGGGACCAACCGAGCCGCAGGCGCCGCACGCGTCTCCGAGCTGCTCGCCCTCGTCGGCCTCGCCGAGTGCGCCGGCCTCCGGCCCCGGCAGGTCTCCGGGGGCATGGCCCAGCGCGTCTCACTCGCCCGGGCCCTCGCCCGCAACCCCGCCGTCCTCCTGCTCGACGAGCCCTTCGGGGCGCTCGACGCCCTCACCCGCCTCAAGATGCAGGACCTCCTGCTCGAGATCCGGGCCGCCGAGCCGACGACCGTCCTCCTCGTCACCCACGACGTCGAGGAGGCGCTCTACCTCGCGGACCGCGTCGTCGTCATGGGAAACCTCGCCAAGGGCGCGCCCGACTCGGTCCTCGACGTCATCACGGTGCCCGGCACCCGCCCTCGAGACCGCGCCTCCGTCGAGCTCGCCGAGCTCCGGGCCACGTTGCTCGAAGGCCTTGGCGTCCAGACGCACCACACCGCCGCCCTGCCCGACGACGGCCACCACTCGATCTAGCGGGCCTGCACGCCCCCGGCTCGTCCCGACCTGCTCGACCTCACCACTCCACCGCGCCACCCCGGCCCGGGACCTACCAAGGAGAACCATGAAGATCCGCACCGCTCAGCCCCTCGCCGCCGTGGCCGTCTCCGCCGCCCTGATGCTCAGCGGGTGCGCAGCAGGTGAGGGCAGCGCCCCCGCCGCCGGCGCGACGAGCGGGGCGTGGAGCTCGACGACGCTCAACATCGACTGGGCCACGTACAACCCGCTCTCGCTCATCATCAAGGACAAGGGCTGGATCGAGGCCGAGCTCGGCGACGACGTCACGGTCAACTGGGTGCAGTCCGCCGGGTCGAACAAGGCCAACGAGAACCTGCGCGCCGGCGCGATCGACATCGGCTCGACCGCAGGCTCCGCCGCGCTCCTCGCCCGGTCGAACGCCTCGCCGATCAAGACCCTCGCGCTCTACTCCCAGCCGGAGTGGGCCGCGATCGTCGTCGGCAAGGACTCCCCCATCACCTCGGTGCCCGAGCTCACGGGCAAGTCGATCGCCGCGACCAAGGGCACCGACCCGTACTTCTTCCTGCTGCAGACCCTCGCCGAGCACGACCTCACGCTCGGCGACGTCGAGGTGCAGAACATCCAGCACGCCGACGGCAAGACGGCGCTCGAGACCGGAGCCGTCGACGCGTGGTCGGGGCTCGACCCCCTCATGGCTGCGAGCGAAGAGACGGCCGGATCGCGCCTCATCTACCGCAACATCGACTTCAACACCTACGGCTTCCTCAACGCGACCGAGTCGTTCGTCACGAAGTCGCCCGACCTCGCCCAGGTCGTCGTCAACGCGTACGAGAAGGCGCGCGAGTACGCGATCGCCAACCCGCAGGAGGTCGTCGACGCTCTCGCCGCCGCGGCGCAGATCGACCCCGCCGTCGCGTCGAAGGTCATCACCGAACGCACCGTGCTCGACCTCGACCCGAAGCCCGGCCAGAAGCAGCTCGACGTGCTCAAGGTCGTCGGACCGATCTTCGTGGAGTCCGGGGACGTCGCCGACCAGGCGACGATCGACGCCGCGCTGAGCAGCCTGTTCGACACCCAGTTCATCGAGAAGGCC
>JAFABT010000052.1 GCA_023425905.1 Actinomycetes bacterium
TCATCAGCGTGGCGTAGTTGACCTCTTTCAGGCCGCTGACCCAACCGCTGTGGTGACGATAAAATTTGTTTTGCAGCTTGTTGCCGGTCAGAACCGCCTGGGCGGCGTTGATGATGACGACATGGTCGCCGCAATCAACGTTGGGCGTAAAGATCGGCTTATGCTTGCCGCGCAGAATGCTGGCAACGGTGGCGGCAGTACGGCCCAGGGGCTTGCCTGCGGCGTCAATGACATACCACTCGCGCTTGATGCCATCTGCCTTCGGAAGAAAGGTTGACATAAGGTGTTGACCTCCTTAAAATTTGCTTATCTTTTTACAGTGCTTTACCAGTATATCATGTCCGCAAAAACTGTCAAGCCATTATTTTAATTTATCAGCCCACTCTTGCACATTTTCTCTCGTTTTCTCTCTGATTCTCTTCAATTTGCGCGCGTCATTTTATTTTTTTAAAAAATTAAAAAGCTGCATTAATTCCGCATGCGAAAGGCATTTTTGCCACACAATTGCCTGTACATACCAATAACGCAGCCATAAACCCACTGAGCAATACGCTGCGTTAACGGCTATTTCCTTTCGCAAAGCGCCAGAATATAGCCCGGAATATTTTCATACAGGCGATAGTCAAAGCCCACCGGGCCATTGGCGGTTCCGTCCCCGCGCAGCACAAAAGCTGCGTTAAACATCTCGGCAGCGCTGCTGCCTGTGGCTTTCAGCCAGCTTTCTTTTAAGGCCCACAGGCGGATCATGTCGCTGCGCAGGTCACGGCTTCCCTTTAAATACTGTTGCTCAGCCGCTGTGCAAACGCGCGACACCACCCGCGGAGAAACCGCCACAATCTTTTGTATATCCACACCGACGTCCCCTTTGGCAATGGCACAGGCCGCGTATTCTCCGCTGTGCGACAAACTGAAACAAAGGGCGCCGTCGGCCAGATATGGCTTGCCCGTTTTAGTATAGCGAATATCGGGTTCCCGCAGGCCATATTGGTAAAGGCCGTATTTAAGCAGCAGCCCTGCAGTCAGCGAAGCCGCACGCAGATGCTCGTTGCGGATGCCTTGCGCCCTTTTTTGCCTTTCCGGCAGGCTTAAGGCTATGGCGCGCGCCAGCAGGGCGGAATCGTATTCAATATGGCAACATAAAAGCATCGCTTATCTCTCCTTTTATCCTTAAACGGCATCCTGCATAGAATGATATAGTGTCAGTATTAAAGCATGTGCGGGGGTGGATGAATGGCTCAGGAACAAAACTACGGCCCCGGCTCGGTTAATTACGCGACCAATATGACCATGGCCGCCATTATCATCGGCCTCACCATCACTGAAAACATGTCCGCCAACGACCAGAACATCGTGGCCAACCTGATGTTTGCCGCCGCCCAGGCCATTTCTACCCGCGCGTCGCTTATAGGCGGGCAGGGCGGCGCCAACGTCCCTTCCATTTTAAACGTTCAGTAAACAAAAACGGCGCTAAACGTCATATTTCGATTGACATACCATACAATAAATGGTGGTATAGGCGAATCAGAAGCCGTGTGCTTCGGGCCGTTTAAGGCAGCGTTTAATCGCGGGGCAGTAACCTTACATAGACGAAGGTTGCTGTCTTTTTTATACTTGGCCCGCACCGGGCGATGGGGTGATTTTTATGATGGATGATCGGCAAAAAGAAAAATTGTGCCTGCGCGTCTCCGCGGTGAGCATCGTCGGAAATGTGTTGCTGGCCATCGCCAAGCTGGCGGCCGGTATCCTTGCGCATTCCGCGGCGATGGTCTCGGACGCCGTGCATTCCGCCTCAGACATTATCAGCACGGTTGTGGTCATTTTGGGGGTGCGCCTCTCTGCACGGCAGGAGGATGCCGAGCATCCCTACGGGCATGAGCGTATGGAGTCGGCCGCCGCGGTGGCGCTGGCCGGTTTACTGATGGCGACGGGTCTTTACATCGGATTCGGCGGCATCAGGACTATTCTCAGCGGCCTTTCGGGCAGCTTTGTTGTGCCGGGCTACCTTGCGCTGGCGGCGGCGGTTCTGTCCATCGCCGTCAAGGAACTGATGTACCGCTACACCCGCGCCGCCGCTAAAAAAGCCGATTCGGCCTCGCTGATGGCGGACGCCTGGCACCACCGTTCGGATGCGCTTTCTTCGGTTGGCTCGCTGATCGGCATCGGCGGCGCACTGTTGGGCTTTCCGATCATGGACCCCATCGCCTGCGTCGTCATCTCGCTGGTCATCGTCAAGGTCGCCTTCAGCATTGCGCGGCAGGCCTTCGACCAGATGCTCGACCGCGCCTGTGAACCCGCACTGCAAAAAGAGATGCACAATGTGGTGCTGGCGCAGCAGGGCGTCATCCGGCTTGACAGCCTGACCACCCGAAAGTTCGGCTCCAAAATTTATGTGGATGTCTGCATTGCGGCGGATGGGGCTTTAAGCGTCAAGGAAGGGCACGACATTGCGCAGGCTGTGCACGAGCAAATTGAACGGCATTTCCCGTCGGTAAAGCATTGCATGGTACACGTCAATCCCTATATAGCCAAAGATACGCAACCGTAACAGCGCCGCGCAAAGCTGCGGGGGTATCAGTGCGCATCTTGCTAAAAAATTGCACAAATTAAAGTTTTTGGTCAAGCTTTTTTCAAAAAGCTTGCGTGCCTCATTCGTCAAAAAGCGCAGGAGAGGGCGCAAAAACAGTCCGCCGGACTGTTTTTGCGGGGAGAACCCTCGCCGGGGGTTCTCCCCATGTCGCGTTAAGCGGCATCAGCTTTGCGCAAATTAACAACACGGCCAACCTTTTTCGACAGGCTGATGGGTATAATAGCCGTTCACGGCTATTATACCCTCTTTTTTTACTCCTGACCATTCTCATTATAGCCGAGACACCGGCGAAGTTGCTTTTTCTGCGCCGGTTTGAAAGGCCCATCTTTTTTATGAGCCGGGCGGCTTGTTCTTTTTTTCCGACGCTGTGTGTGATAGAAT
>JAFABT010000177.1 GCA_023425905.1 Actinomycetes bacterium
CAGCAGCACCCCCCGCCGCCGCTCCTGCTGCCCCCGCAGCATCCGAGGGCACGTCACGCACGCTGTCCGACTCCTCCGTGCGCGTCGACGTCGACCTGCTCGACGCGATCATGCGCCAGGTCGGCGAGCTCGTGCTCGCCCGCGGCGCGATCGGCCGCCTCGCGACCGACCGGGCAGACCTCGACCTGCAGCGCGCCTCGCAGCGACTCAGCCTCATCGCCTCGGAGCTGCAGGAGGGCGTCATGAAGACGCGCATGCAGCCCATCGAGCACGCCTGGAACAAGGCGCCCCGCATGGTGCGCGACCTGTCCGCAGGCCTCGGGCGGCAGGTCAAGCTCGAGATGGTCGGCGGCGACACCGAGCTCGACCGCAGCCTCCTCGAGGCGATCGGCGACCCGCTCACCCACCTCATCCGCAACGCGATCGACCATGGCATCGAGGCGCCCGACGTCCGCGTCGCGGCGGGCAAGCCCGCTCAGGGCCGCCTGCTGCTGCGCGCCTACCACTCGGGTGGTCAGGTCGTCGTCGAGGCGAAGGACGACGGCAAGGGCATCGACCCGGCCGTCGTCGCGGCCAAGGCGGTCTCGCGAGGGCTCCGCACCCCGGAGCAGGTCGCTCTCATGTCGCCGAACGAGCTGCTCCACCTGCTCTTCCTCCCCGGCTTCTCGACGGCGGAGGCCGTGACGAACGTGTCCGGCCGCGGCGTCGGCATGGACGTCGTCCGGACGAAGATCGAGGGAATCGGCGGCACCGTCGACGTCGACTCCGTCCTCGGGGCCGGTACGACGTGGCGGCTGCGCATCCCGCTCACGCTCGCGATCATGCCCGCCCTCACGGTCGTGTGCGACGCGCAGCACTACGCGATCCCGCAGGTGAGCCTCCTCGAGCTCGTCGCCCTCCCCGGCGGCATGTCCGACCCTGGCGTCGAGCACGTCCGCTCGGCCGCGGTCTACCGGCTGCGCGGCGAGCTGCTCCCGCTCGTCGACCTGCGCGAGGTGCTCGGCAGCCCGACCCGCGGCGCCGACGAGGCGTCCATGAGCTCCGTCATCGCCGTCCTCCAGACGGACCGGGGCCGGTTCGGCCTCGTCGTCGACCAGGTGCTCAACACCGAGGAGATCGTCGTCAAGCCGCTCGCCTCCCAGCTCAAGCAGATCGGCCTGTATGCCGGGGCGACGCTGCTCGGCGACGGGCGCGTCACGCTCATCCTTGATGTCCAGGCGATCGCGCGTCGCTCGATGCAGTCCGAGCAGCAGGAGCAGGTGCGCGGCTCGCGCGACGAGGACGCGACGGCGCACGAGGCCGTCCAGATGCTCGTCACCGGGATCGGCGCCGAGCGCCGGCTCGCGATCCCCCTCGAGGCCGTCACGCGCATCGAGCGGATCCCCGCCGACGCCGTCGAGCGGCTCGTCGACCGTGACGTCCTGCAGTACCGCGGCATGATCATGCCGCTCATCCGGCTCGGCAGGCTGCTCGGGGCCGAGGAGTCCGAGCGCGAGGAGCTCATCGCCGTCGTCTACACCCGCGGCGAGCGCTCGGTTGCGATGGTCGTCGAGGAGATCGTCGACATCGTGGACGACCTCGACGTCGAAGGCCGCACGGACCTCGGCGGCTACTGCCTGCTCGGCTCGACCGTCCTCAAGGGCCGCGTCACCGAGATCCTCGACGTCCGCACCGCGATCCGCACGGTCGACGAGAACTTCTTCCAGGGCGCCGCTGACGGCGACCCGACAGACCTCGCCGCGACGGCTGCCGCCGGCGACCTCGTGGGGGTGTGACGATGACGAACCAGCTGGCGACCTTCGAGCTCGACGGCGACCTCTACGGGGTCGACGTCCAGCTCGTCCAGGAGGCGCTGCTCTGCCCCGGCCGGACGGCCGTCCCGCTCGCGCCCCCGGCGGTCGCGGGCCTCACGAACCTGCGTGGTCAGGTCGTCCTCACGGTCGACCTGCGCGTCCGGCTCGGGCTGCCGTCGGCGGCCGAGCAGGCGGACCGGGCCGACCAGATGATGGTCGTCGTCCAGGTCGACGACGTCCCGGTCGGGCTGCTCGTCGACGCGGTCGGTGACGTCATCGACGTCGACGACGACCTCTTCGAGAGCCCGCCGGAGACCCTCGACCTCGAGCTCCGCTCCCTCATCACCGGTGCCTACAAGCTCGAGGGGCGACTGCTGCTCGCCCTCGACGTGGCCCGCGCGACGAACTTCTGACGACAAGGTGATGACGATGAAGCAGGGCATGAAGGACATGACCGGCAAGGTCCGCGGTCTCGTGGGGGACGTCGCGAGCCGGCTTCCTCGCCGGGGGGAGGGCGCCGCGTCCGGGACGGCGGCCGACGAGGCCCGCCCGGCGCGCACGCGCCCCTCGCTGTCGCTCCCGTCGTTCTCGTTGCCCACGCTGTCGATGCCGTCGTTCGCGCGTCGTGAGCGGGAGGTGGCGCCGCGTCCGGCCCGCCCCGCTGCCGCGCGGCCCGCGTCGAAGGGCGCCTCCGCGAAGGGCGCCTCGACTGCGAAGAGCGTTGCTGCGAAGGGCGCCTCGACTGCGAAGAGCGTCGCCGCGAGGTCCGCGTCCGCGTCGCGCCCCGCGAAGGCCGCGTCTGCCGGCTCGGTGACGCCTCGCCCCACGAGCGAGGACCGCACCGGCGGCCGCTTCGGCTCCATGTCCGTGCGCACGAAGATCATGTCCGTCGTCGCCCTCGTCGTCGTCTCCGCCCTCGTGAGCGGCGGCGTCGCGGTCGTCGGCATGACGAGCCTGTCCGGCCGGGTCAACGGCCTCGTCGAGACCCGCACCGAGGTCTCGCAGCCGCTCGAGGCGATCCGCCGCGGTCAGGTCATGGCCCACAACGCGCTCGCCCAGATCGCGGTCAACAAGACGATGACCCTCATGGCGCCCTGGATCGACGTCAAGGAGCAGACCGACGTCGAGATGGACGCCGCGATCGCCGCCTTCGAGGCAGGCGAGGGCGCGAGCCTCGACCCGGCTGCCTGGACCGAGTTCCGCACCGCGTGGGACGCCTGGCGCGTCGTCCGCGACACGACCCTCGTGCCTGCGGCCACCCAGGCCCGGCACGACGAGTACGTCGCCGCGAACGAGGCCGAGGCCGACCCGCTCATCGCCTCGATGACGGCCGCGCTCGATCGCATCGAGATCGCCGCGCGCGACCACGAGCGCGCCGAGTCGGACGCCGCCGCGAGCAGCGCCGGGTTCCTCGTCCTCCTCGTCCTCGCGATCGTCCTCGTCGGCGCAGCCGCCGGCACCGTCGTCGGCCTCGTCGCCTCGCGGCGCATCCGCACCTCGGTCGTCGAGGTCCAGGACGCCCTCGAGCGCCTGGCCGACGGCGACCTCACGGTCTCTGTCCCGGTGACCTCCTCGGACGAGCTCGGCCAGATGGCCAGCGCCCTCACCTCCGCCGCGACCTCGCTGCGGGGGATCCTCACCCGCGTCGGCACGGCGACGGAGACCCTCGCCTCCGCGAGCGGCCGCATGGCCGCCGACGGTGACTCGCTCGCGAGCGGCTCCGCCGAGAGCGCTGCGCAGGCGGGTGTGGTGGCGGCTGCTGCGGAGCAGGTGTCGCGCAACGTGCAGGCGGTTGCTGCGGGTGCGGAGGAGATGGGGGCCTCGATCCGGGAGATCGCGCAGAACGCGACGGAGGCGGCGA
>JAFABT010000234.1 GCA_023425905.1 Actinomycetes bacterium
GGACACAGCCGCGTCAGCGGCCGACGCACGGGACACAGCCGCCTCGGCGGCCGGGGCGGAACGCTCGGCGGCAGACGCCGCACCGTCACCGTCCTGCTGCGTGACGGCCGCGACAGGTGCGGCCGCCTTGCGCGTCCGCGTCGAGGCCTTCTTCGGTGCCGCCGTGCGCGGCTCGGCGGCGGCCGATCCTGCGCCCTCTGCGACGACCGGGACCGCGACGTCACCGACGACGATCGAGCCGAGCTGGGACGCAGGTGCGCCCGACATGGGTGCGGGTGCTGCCGCGTCACGAACGACGCGACGACGACGTGGGCGGGAGGGGTTCGAGTCCGCCGAAGGTGCGGAGAGGTCCTCGGATGTCACCGGTGTGCTCCTGTGCGACCCGCCGGATCGTCCACACCACGCCCCGTGCGGGCGGTCGGTCGTCAGGCCGCGATCAGCGCGTCCCGACGGAAGTCGGAGGTGAGCAGGCCGTCGGTGCGACCTCTGCCTCGGCGCCAGGCCGATCACCTGGAGCGGTGACGGCGGCGTACAGCGGGTTCGCAGCAACAACGTGCACAGTCTTGCGAGTGAGGCGGTGTGGGCCCCCTTCGGCTGCGCTCAGTATCGCACAGGTGGGCCCGCTCGACCGGGAAGCGGCCGCGACGATCTGCGGCCGCATCTGAGACGACAGCGCGTCAGCAAGTGGGACCTTGGTCCCAGGCGCCGCGACCGCGTCGTCCTAGCGTCAAGATGCGGCCCACCACGGCCGCCACCACACCCTTTGGACCGCCCCAGCCCGGGACCCGAGGCGCGCGCCTCCCCCGGCCTCCCGGCGGCCCCCGGACACACGGAGCACCGGTGGAAGCACTCGACCTCGCGCGATGGCAGTTCGGCATCACCACCGTCTACCACTTCATCTTCGTGCCCCTCACGATCGGACTCGCACCGCTCGTCGCGATCATGCAGACGATGTGGGTGCGCACGCAGGACGAGAAGTGGCTCAAGCTCACGAAGTTCTTCGGCAAGCTCCTCCTCATCAACTTCGCGATCGGCGTCGCCACCGGCATCGTCCAGGAGTTCCAGTTCGGCATGAACTGGTCGGAGTACTCACGCTTCGTCGGTGACGTCTTTGGCGCACCGCTCGCGATGGAGGCCCTCGCAGCCTTCTTCATCGAGTCGACGTTCCTCGGCCTGTGGATCTTCGGGTGGGACAAGCTGCCGAAGAAGATCCACCTCGCGTGCATCTGGGCCGTCGCGATCGCGGTCAACCTCTCGGCCTTCTTCATCCTCGCGGCGAACTCGTGGATGCAGCACCCCGTCGGTGCGATCCTCAACACCGAGACCGGGCGGGCCGAGATGGTCGACATCGGCGCCGTCCTCACGAACAACACGCTGTGGGCCGCGTTCCCGCACACGATCACCGCGGCGTTCCTCACCGCCGGCACCGTCGTCGCGGGCGTGGCGGCGTGGTGGATGGTGCGCCTC
Source organism: Actinomycetes bacterium (assembly GCA_023425905.1). Taxonomy (GTDB): domain Bacteria; phylum Actinomycetota; class Actinomycetes; order Actinomycetales; family Cellulomonadaceae; genus JAFABT01. Next base: position 1,468 of record JAFABT010000234.1, read on the forward strand.
GTGCGAGCGGGCCAGGCGGACAAGGCCCGGACGGTCTACCGCCCCGCCGTCGTCCTCGGCGTCATCACGATGCTCGTCTCCGCCGTCGGGATCGGCCTGTCCGGGGACTTCCAGGCCAAGCTCATGTTCGACCAGCAGCCCATGAAGATGGCCGCGGCCGAAGGCCTGTGCGAGTCCGTCGACGGGGCCTCGTTCTCGATCCTCACGATCGGCGACCTCACGAACAACTGCGACGGCGTCCAGCACATCATCGAGGTGCCCGGGCTCACGTCCTTCCTTGCGACGAACGACTTCACCGCACCGATCAAGGGCGTCGAGGAGCTCCAGCGGCTCGCCGAGGAGCGGTACGGCGCGGTCGACGAGGCGGGCCAGCCCATCGACTACTCCCCCAACCTCGCGGTCACCTACTGGTCGTTCCGGCTCATGATCGGGCTCGCCGCCGGCTCCGCGCTGCTCTCGCTCGCCGCCCTGTGGTTCACCCGCAAGGGCCGCGTCACCGACAACGTGTGGTTCTCCCGCATCGCTATCGCCGCGATCCCGACGCCGTTCCTCGCGTCGGCGTTCGGGTGGATCTTCACGGAGATGGGTCGTCAGCCCTGGGTCGTCGTGCCGAACCCCAACCCCGGCGGCGTCGACGGCGTCTGGATGCTCACAGCGCGCGGCGTGTCCGACGTCGTCTCCCCCGGCGCCGTCATCACGTCGATGGTCGCCTTCACCCTGCTCTACGCCGCCCTCGCCGTCGTGTGGGGCAAGCTCATGATCCGCTACGCCCGGCACGGCGTCGCCGATGAGGAGATCGACGTGAGCCCCGACGGGCCACGTGCGTCCGCGACCGACACCGACGAGGACAGCACCACCCCGCTGTCCTTCGCCTACTGAGACCGGAAGGGTCCCGCCATGGAGCTCCCCGTCGTCTGGTTCGTCCTCATCGCGGTCCTGTGGACCGGCTACCTCGTCCTCGAGGGCTTCGACTTCGGTGTCGGCATGCTGCTGCGCACCCTCGGCCGCACCGGGACCGAGCGTCGCGTCCTCATCAACACGATCGGCCCCGTGTGGGACGGAAACGAGGTGTGGCTGCTCACCGCGGGCGGCGCGACCTTCGCCGCGTTCCCCGAGTGGTACGCGACGATGTTCTCGGGCTTCTACCTGCCGCTGCTCCTCATCCTGCTCGCCCTCATCGTCCGCGTCGTCGCCTTCGAGTGGCGCTCGAAGATCAACGACGACCGGTGGCGCACGACGGCCGACTGGGCGATCTTCCTCGGGTCCTGGGTGCCGGCGGTGCTGTGGGGCGTCGCGTTCGCGAACCTCGTCCAGGGCGTCGAGCTCGACGCGAACCACCAGTACGTCGGCGGGTTCTTCGGCCTCCTCACCCCGTTCACGCTGCTCGGCGGCGCGGTGACCGCGCTGCTCTTCCTCACGCACGGAGCGGTGTTCCTCGCGCTCAAGACCGACGGAGAGGTCCGCGAGCGCTCGGGCGCCCTCGCCGCCCGGCTCGCGCCCGTCACCCTCGTCGTCGCCGCCGCCTGGGCCGTGTGGGCGCAGATCGCCTACTCGACGCCGTGGACGTGGGCCGCGGTCGGCCTCGCCGCCGTGTCGCTCGTCGCGCTCGTCGTCGCCACCCGGAAGCGGCGTGAGGGCTGGGCCTTCGTCGCGTCCGCCGTGACGATCGTCGCGGCCGTCGTCCTCATCTTCGGGTCGATGTTCCCTGACGTCATGCCCGCGCTCGACCCGGCGAACTCCCTCACCGTCGACAACGCGTCGTCGACGGACTACACCCTCACCGTGATGACGTGGGTCGCCGGCTTCCTCACGCCCCTCGTGCTGCTCTACCAGGGCTGGACGTACTGGGTGTTCCGCAAGCGCATCTCGACTGCCCACATCCCGCCGCACATCGGGCTGCCGATGCGCGAGGCGTGAAGCCGCTCGACCCCCGGCTGCTGCGCCGGGCCCGCGCGGCGCGCGGCTACGTCGCGCTCACCGGCCTCCTCGGGCTCACCACCGC
>JAFABT010000229.1 GCA_023425905.1 Actinomycetes bacterium
ACGTCGAGCTCGACGGAACCCTCGACCGCACCGAGCCCCTCGTCGTCGACCCGTGGCACGACTCGGCGCAGCACATGCCCGGGGCCACGGGCGTCACCGCCGGGACCACGACCGTCCGCGCGCTCGCCTACCCGGCCACCGGAGTCGACCCGCTCCCGGGCGACCGTGTGCTGCTCAACGCCACCGCGCTCGCGCGAGGCCTGGGCACGGGGGGCTACGCCCTCGTCGTCGCCGGGCTCGACCCCGCGTCGCTCCCGCAGGACGCCCCGACGGGCCCGGGCCACCTCGTCAAGGCGCGCTACACCCCGCTGCAGACGCTCGTCCTCGGGGTGGACGAGCAGGAGTCGCCGCACCACGACACCCTGCGCGAGGCGGACGACCTCGACGCCATGCCCGTCGTCGTCGCCGACCTGCACTCGTCCTTGCCGGCGATCCTCGTCGGCGCCCGGCACGCCGCTGCCCGCGCGGGACGGGCGGCTCCGCGCGTCGCGTACGTCATGACGGACGGCGGCGCGCTGCCGGCGTGGTTCTCGCGGACGATCGACGGGCTGCGCTCGGCCGGCTGGCTCGCCGCGTGCCTCACCGTGGGTCAGTCGTACGGGGGCGACCTCGAGGCCGTGACCGTCCACACCGGCCTGCTCGCGGCCCGCCACGTCCTCGGGGCCGACGTCGCCGTCGTCGCCCAGGGGCCGGGCAACCTCGGGACCGGCACCCGGTGGGGGTTCTCCGGCGTGAGCGCGGGCGAGGCGATCAACGCGGCGGGCGTGCTCGGGGGGCGACCGGTCGCGGCCCTGCGCGTGTCCGGAGCCGACCCGCGCCCCCGGCATCAGGGGATCTCGCACCACTCCCTCACCGCCTACGGCCGCGTCGCGCTCGTCCCGGCCGACGTCGTCCTGCCCGTGTTCCCGGCCGGGCCGGTCGAGGGGGTGCCCGACGAGGACGGTCTCCCACCCGTCGTGCCCGGCTCGCTCGACGCCCTCGGCCGGCGCGTCCGGACGCAAGCGCTCAGCCTCGTCGCCCCCGCGGGTCGCCACCGTCTCGTCGAGGTGGAGGCCGGCGAGGACCTGCTCGCAGCGCTGCAGGCGAGCCCCGTCGCGCTCAGGACGATGGGGCGTGGGATCGCCGAGGACCCGGGGAGCTTCCTCGCCGCCGCAGCCGCCGGCGTCCACGCCGCGGAACTCGCGGCCACGGAGTCGGCCCTCGGCTGAGCGCCCGTGGCAGACCGGTGAGGGGGCTCCTGCGACTGCCTAGGCTGCCTCAGTCGGCGCCGTCTGTGCGCGACCGCACGACGACAATCGTCGCGAGCCGCCTGGCCTCGACCTCCGCATGTGCGCCGTCGGCACGCTGGATGCCCATGACGGCGAGCGTCGAGCCGTCTGCGAGGTCGAGCTGGACCCAGGGTCGGCCCGCGCCGAAGCGCACCGACACGATCTCCGCCCATGCCACCCGACGACTGAGCATGAGGTTGCGCACCCGCAGTCCCGTCGCGTCCGGCACCGCGACGACGCTCGCCTCACGCCAGCAGAACCACGCGAGCACGAGCCCGAGCAGGGCGAAGCCCACGGCGTCCGCAGACGTCGCGGTCGGCGCGAAGCTCGGGAGCGAGACGAGAAGGACGCCCGTGCCGCACACCGCGAGCACCGCGAGGCCGAGCGAGACGACGCGGGCGGCGCGCGGCCGGAACGCGCGGAGCAGGTCGTCGTCGACCCGGTGCCGCTCGTTCATGGCCGCGTCCTCATGTGGTGCGACCCCGGCTCAGAGCCTGCAGGCGTGGATCGAGGTGACGAGGATCGCGCGGGCACCGACCTCGTAGAGGGCGTCCATCACGCGATTGGTCTCGGCTCGGCGGACCATGGCGCGCACGGCCGCCCACTGCCCGTTGTGGAGCGGAGAGACGGTGGGCGACTCCAGGCCCGGGGTGATCGCGACGGCCTTCTCGACGAGGTCGAGCGGGACGTCGTAGTCCATGAGGACGTACTCGTGCGCCGTGAGCACGCCCTGGAGCCGACGGGTGAGGACGTCAAGGCCGGCCGGCTCAGGCGTCTCGGCCCGACGGACGAGCACGGCCTCGGAACGCAGGATCGGGTCCCCGAACACGTCGAGCCCCGCAGCACGCAGCGTCGTGCCCGTCTCGACGACGTCGGCGATGACGTCCGCCACCCCGAGCTTGATCGCCGTCTCGACCGCACCGTCCAGCCGCACGACCCCAGCGGGCTCGATCCCCTGCGCGCGCAGGTGGCTCTCGACGAGCACCGGGTAGCTCGTGGCGACCCGGCGTCCCGCGATCTGCGCGATGTCGTCCATCTCGCCCGCGACCGTGGCGAAGCGGAACGTCGACCGCGCGAACCCGAGCGGCAGGTGCTCGACCGCGGTCGCACCCGAGTCGAGCATGAGGTCACGCCCCGTGATACCGGCGTCGACAGTCCCCGAGCCGACATACACCGCGATGTCGCGAGGACGCAGGAAGAAGAACTCGACGCCGTTGTCCGGGTCGGGCAGGACGAGCTCGCGGGAGTCGCGACGCTGGCGGTAGCCCGCCTCGCGAAGCATCTCGGCGGCGGGCTCGGACAGCGAGCCCTTGTTGGGGACGGCGATGCGCAGCACAGGGGTTCCTCGACAGGTCAGAGGTGCTTGTAGACGTCGGCCAGCGTGAGGCCGCGGGCGATCATGAGCACCTGGAGGTGGTAGAGCAGCTGGGAGATCTCCTCGGCGGCGGCAGCGTCGCTCTCGTGCTCGGCGGCCATCCAGACCTCGGCGGCCTCCTCGACGATCTTCTTGCCGATCGCATGGATGCCCGCGTCGAGCTCGGCGACCGTGCCCGAGCCTTCCGGTCGCGTCGTGGCCTTCTCGGTCAGCTCGGCAAAGAGCCCGTCAAACGTCTTCACGGGGGGCAGCCTAGTGCCCGACGGCGACCAGCCGACGCCATGTCCGGCGCGGATGCCCTCACCGCAACGAGCGAAGGACCAGAGCCGTGGCGACGGCGGCCTCAGCGGCCTCAGCCCCCTTGTCCTCCCGCGAGTCCGGCAGACCGGCGCGATCGAGCGCTTGCGCATCGTCGTCGCACGTGAGCACCCCGAAGCCCACCGGGACCCCCGTGTCGAGCGCGACGCGACCCAGCCCGTCCGTCGCCGACTGGCACACGAAGTCGAAGTGCGGCGTCCCGCCGCGGATGACGACGCCCAGCGCGACGACTGCGTCCGCTCCCCCGCGAGCCGCCGCCTGCGCGACGACCGGCAGCTCGACCGTGCCCGGCACGCGCACGAGACGGACGTCGGAGACGCCCGCTGCGGCGAGCGCACGCTGCGCCCCCGCGACGAGCCCGTCCATGACGACGGTGTGCCAGCTGGCCGCGACGATCGTCACGCTCAGCCCGGCACCGTCGAGGTCGAGGGTCGGTGCTCCTGCTCCGCTCACAGCATCTCCTGGTGGTCGAGGGTGGTTCTGGTGGTCTCTCGGGACGGCTGCTCGTCGGGGACGTGGCCGTCCGCATCAGCCTCGAAGCCTGCCAGCAGGTGGCCCATTGCCGTCGCCTTGGTTCGCAGGTAGGCCTCGTTCTGCGCCGTCCGCCCGTGGTCGTGCGGCACGACCTCGGTGACGGTCAGCCCGTAGGCGCGCAGCCCCGTGGCCTTCGCCGGGTTGTTCGTCATGAGGCGCACGCGCTCCGCCCCGAGGTCCTGGAGGATCGCCGCAGCCGCCCCGTACTCGCGCCGGTCCGCGGGCCAGCCGAGGTCGAGGTTGGCCTCGACCGTGTCCCGGCCGTCGTCCTGCAGGGCGTAGGCGGCGATCTTCGCGACGAGGCCGATGCCACGACCCTCGTGACCGCGCAGATACACGACCGCACCCCCGGTCGCCGCAGCACGCGCGAGCGCCGCGTCGAGCTGCGGCCCGCAGTCGCAGCGGAGCGAGCCGAACGCGTCTCCCGTGAGGCACTCCGAGTGCACGCGGACGAGCGGGACGCCGCTCAGACCCCGGGCCGCGACGAGCGCCACGTGCTCGGCGCCCGTCCGCAGGTCCCGGTAGCCGTGCACGGTGAAGTCCCCGTGCCGGGTGGGCAGCCTCGCCGTGCCCGTCGCGTGCACACGCGCGCCGAGCTGCGCCGGGGCCTCGGCACAGTCGTCCGGGACGGGGTCGTGCTCGAGACGCCACGCGACGAGGTCCTCGATCGTGAGCAGCACGAGTCCCTCGGCCTCGGCGAGCGCGCTCGTCTCGTCGAGACGCATCATCGCCCCGTCGTCGCGGACGAGCTCGGCGATCGCGCCGACGGGCTGCAGCCCGGCGAGCCGGCACAGGTCGACCGCGGCCTCCGTGTGACCCGCCCGGTGCAGCACACCGCCGGGGACCGCGCGCAGCGGCAGCACGTGCCCTGGGCGGATGAGGTCGACCGCGCCCGAGGACGGGTCCGCAAGGGCGAGCAGCGTCGTCGTGCGGTCCTCCGCGGAGATCCCCGTGCTCACCCCGCGCGCGGCGTCCACCGTGACGGTGTACGCCGTCCGGCGCGGGTCCTGGCTCTGCGGCACCATGAGCGGAAGCTCGAGCGCGTCGGCGCGGACGTGCGGCATCGGTGCGCAGAGGTAGCCCGAGGAGTGCCGGATCGTCCAGGCGACCCACTCCGGCGTCGCCAGCTCGGCGGCGAGCACGACGTCGGCCTCGTTCTCGCGGTCCGGGGAGTCCGAGACGAGGACGGGGCGCCCTGCGCGCAGGGCCTCGAGCGCCTCCTCGACCGTCCCGGTGCGCACCTCGCGGCCTGTGCCCGCGCTCACGAGAGCCTCCCCGCCGCACCGAGCAGCCGCTCGACGTACTTCGCGAGGACGTCGACCTCGAGGTTGACGCGCGCCCCCGGCGCGAGGCCCCCGAGCGTCGTCACCTCGAGCGTCGTCGGGATGAGCGAGACACCGAAAGCGTCGTCGTCGACCGCCGCCACGGTGAGCGACACCCCCGACACCGTGATCGACCCCTTCTCGACGACGTAGCGCAGCAGTGCGGGGTCCTCGACCTCGATGCTCACCTCGTCCCAGCGCGGCCCCGGTCGGCGCTCGCGGACCCGTCCGACGCCGTCGACATGCCCCTGGACGACGTGCCCGCCGAAGCGGCCCGCGACGGGCAGCGCGCGCTCAAGGTTGACGCGGGAGCCGACCGTGAGGTCCCCGAGCGAGCTGCGCCGCAGCGTCTCCGGCATGACGTCGGCGACGAACGATCCGTCGCCGGGGAGGTGCGCGACCGTCAGGCAGACGCCGTCGACCGAGATCGAGTCGCCGAGCGCGACGTCCGACGTGACGAGAGCACCGCGCACTGCGAGGCGCGCGTCGCCCTCGGGAGCGTCCGTGTCGTGCGACGGGTGTCGCTCGACGGCGACGACCGTGCCGATCTCTTCGACGATTCCGGTGAACACTCAGACCTCCGTGGTGGTGGTGGGGCCAGGCGCCGACGACGTCGTCGCGACGGTGGGACCCGAGGGATGCGACGCACCGGGCTGGGGCTCCGCGGGAGCGGCGGGCGCACCGGGCGTCCGGGTGGCGGGCGCGGGTGTGGCGACGAGCAGGACGTCGGGGCCAAGCCGATGGACCTCCCGGGTCTCGAGTCGCAACGCCTGCGAGATCGTGGTGAGCCCCAGGTCCTCGACCGCGGACCTGCCCGCGCCGAGCAGCACGGGCGCGACGTACGCGTGGACCTCGTCGACGAGCGAGGCGCGGCAGAACGCGGCGGCGAGCGTCGGTCCGCCCTCGACGAGGACGTGCCGGACGTCGCGCGCGGCGAGCTGGGCGAGGACGACGGCCGGGTCGTGCGTCGCTATCGGCACGAGCTCTCCCCCGGGTCCGTGCAGCGCCGCGTCGCCCGGAACGTCCCGGTGCCCGACGACGACGCGCAGCGGCTGGTGGGCCGTGAGCTCGCCCGACGCCGTGCGCGCGGTGAGCGAGGGGTTGTCGACGAGCGCGGTCCCGGTGCCGATGACGATCGCGTCCACCTCGCTGCGCAGCTCGTGCGCGTGCCGCCGGGCGACCTCACCGGTGATCCAGCGGCTCGTGCCGTCGGCAGCGGCGATGCGACCGTCGAGGCTCGAGGCGATCTTGAGCGTGACGAAGGGGCGGTCGCGGACAACCGCCGTCGACCAGCGCCGCACGAGCTCGAGCGCGTCATGACCGCCAACCGGGCCGACGACGTCGACGCCGCTGCTCCGCAGGTGCGCGGCCCCTCCGGCCGCCGCGTCGTTGGGGTCCGCGACGGCGTAGACGACCCGGGCGATCCCGGCGTCGAGAAGAGCGAGCGAGCACGGCGGGGTGAGACCGGTGTGGTGGCACGGCTCGAGGCTCACGACGGCCGTCGCACCCCGGACGTCGGCCCCCGACGTCCGTGCGCCCGCAAGCGCGACGACCTCCGCGTGCGGGGTCCCGGCACCGCGGTGGAAACCGGAGGACAGCACGAGGCCGTCCCGAGACAGGATGACGCACCCGACCTGAGGGTTGGGGCCGTGGGCCGGTCCGTGCCGCGCGATGTCCACGGCGTGGCGAAGAGCGACCTGCTCGGCGTCGCTCAGCGAGGCGTGGTCGTCAGCCGCGGGGACGGCTGCCCCGTCTCGCGGCGGTGCCGCGTCCCGGATCTCGTCGGTCATCGCTCCTGCCCTCTCTGCTCGTCACCGGCATGGGCCGGGACTGCTCCGGGGTCAGGTGACGGCACGACGGGCGCGCAGGCACCACGAGCCGCCCGTCGGGGCGCGGCCCGTCACGTGTTCCTCCCATCCGGACTTTCACCGTCGGTCCTGGAGTTTCACCAGGTCAACCGAGCGACCTCGCGAGGAGGACGATCGGGTCGCGGACTGTCACCGCCGGCTCGGACTTTCACCGACCCCGGAGCACGTGATGCTCTGTGCCTCCGATCCTGCCACATGGGCAGCTCGAGGCGGCAACACGCCTCAGTGCGCGCAGGCGTCGGCGGCGAGCGAGCGCAACGCGTCGATCTCGCCCGCGACGTCCTCCGCCCCGAAGACCGCGCTGCCCGCGACGAAGACGTTGGCGCCGGCGTCCGCGATGCGCTCGATCGTCGACCGCGAGACGCCTCCATCGACCTGGACCCACACGTCGAGGCCCGCCTCGGAGATCGCGCGCCGGGCACGACGGATCTTCGGCAGCGTCCCCTCGATGAAGGCCTGCCCGCCGAACCCCGGCTCGACCGTCATGACGAGGAGCATGTCGATCTCCGCGAGGAGGTCGAGATACGGCTCGACAGCGGTCGCAGGACGCAGGGCGAGGCCGGCCCGCGCCCCTGCCTGGCGCAGCTCCCGGGCGAGGCGGACCGGGGCCCGGGTCGCCTCGGCGTGAAAGGTCACCGACGCCGCTCCGGCCTCGGCGAACTGCGGCGCCCACCGATCAGCGTCCTCGATCATGAGGTGGACGTCGAGCGGAACCGGGCTCACCTGCGCGAGCCGCTCGACGACCGGCAACCCGAGGGTGAGGTTCGGCACGAAGTGGTTGTCCATGACGTCGACGTGCGCGTAGTCCGCGCCGCCGATGCGCCCGAGCTCGCGCTCGAGGTTGGCGAAGTCGGCCGACAGGATGCTCGGGTTGATGAGGAGAGCCACGGTCCAACCCTAGTGGAGCGGTGGTCAGCTCCCCCCGCCGGGTCCATGCAGGTCAGGCGGTGCGCCTCAGCAGCGCGAGGTACATGGCGTCCGTGCCGTGCACGTGCGGCCAGAGCTGGACGTCGAGCCGGTCGCCGAGCTCGGTGTCCTGTCCCGTGACCGCGCGCACCGCGGGGCGGGCGTCGAGCTGCTCGACGCGTCCACGGTGCGCCCGCAGCACGTCCTTGACGACGAGCTGGGTCTCGGCGACGTGCGGCGAGCACGTGACGTACGCGACCACTCCCCCGACCCGCACAGTGGAGAGCGCGCTGGTGAGCAGCTCACGCTGCAACGGGCCCAGGTCGGCAAGGTCTGCTGCTGTCCGGCGCCACCGCGACTCGGGGCGGCGACGCAGCGCCCCGAGACCCGAACAGGGCGCGTCGACGAGGACGCGGTCGTACTGCCCGGGCTCGTCCTCCCCCACGGAACGGCCGTCCGCGCACTGCACGGTCACCGACCCCGGGGGCAGCGCCCGCACCGACTGGCGCACGAGCTCCGCGCGGTGCGGGGCGACCTCGTTCGCGACGAGCGTCGCGCCGCGGGAGGCCGCGACGGCGCCGAGCAGTGCAGCCTTGCCGCCCGGGCCTGCGCACAGGTCGAGCCACCGTGCATCGGCCGGCGCGACGTCCGATGCGAGCTCCGCCTCGGCGAGCGCGAGGGCGACGAGCTGCGAACCCTCGTCCTGGACGCCTGCCGTGCCCGAGCGGACCGACGGCAGGTCGTGCGGGTCGCCCTGGCCGAGGACGACAGCCGTCGGTGCCCAACGCGCCGCAGGATCGACGTCACGATCCGAGGGCTCAGCGCCCTCGGCCGTGGGCTCATGGCGGCTGCGCGTGGCCTCGACCGCCTCCGCGGCGAGCTGCTGCGCCGTGAGGAGGCCCGGTCGAGCGACGAGGGTGACGCGCGGCGTGACGTTGTCCGCCGCGAGCAGGGTGGCGAGCTCACTCGTGTCGCGTCCGGACCGGTCCAGCGCGGTTCGCAGCGCCCGCACCACCCACGCGGGGTGCGACTCCCGCACGGCGAGACGGGCCGTCTCGTCGGTGCCCTGGGGATCAGCGGCAGCCTCGACCCGGTCGAGCCAGTCCTCGAGACCCGTTGCGCTCACCCGGCGGAGCACGGCATTGACGAACTGTGCCGGTCCCGCACCGACGGTCGACCGGGCGAGCGCCACCGTCTCGGACACCGCAGCATGCGCGGGGACACGCATGCCGAGCAGCTGGTGCACCCCCAGGCGGAGGACGTCGAGCACCGGGGCGTCGAGGTCCGCGATCGGGCGGTCGACGCACTGCGCAAGGATCGCGTCGTACCGGCCGCGCATCCGGAGTGAGCCGTAGGTGAGCTCGGTCGCGAAGCCCGCGTCGCGCCCCCGCAGGCCGCGTTCGCGCAGCAGCGGCGGCAGGACGAGGTTCGCATAGGCGTCGGACGCGTCGACCGCACGTAGGACCTCGAAGGCGACCAGGCGTGGCGCATCTCCGTGAGCACGGCGTTGCGACGGTGCCTGCGCGCTGCGGTGCCCCCGGTTCTGGGCGCGAGCGGACGACCGTTCCCGACCTCGGGCGTCGCGTCGGTCCGAGCCACCGGCGCTCATCGGGCGACCTCGCCCATGGGCACGACGTCCTCCCCGGCCGACACGCCGCCGAGCACCGCGCCTGGGGTCAGCCGCGCGCCCCGGGCCCAGTCCGCTGCGGCCATCGCGGGCTTGCCCGCGGGGGCGACCGTGCCGAGCTCCACGGCGTGCGACCCGGTCCCGACCAGGACAGCCTGCTTGCTCGCCTCGAGCTGCCCCGGAGCGAGGTCGCTCCGGTCCGCGACGAGGCGGACGGGTCCCAGGCGAAGACGAGCCCCGTCGGGCGACGTCGTCCACGCCCCCGGCGCCGGCGTGCACCCGCGGATGCGGCGGTCGACGGCGAGCGCCGGCAGCGTCCACGCGACCTGGGCGTCCTGGGTGAGCAGGCGCGGCGCATGGCTGACACCGTCGGCCGGTTGCGGGACTGCGACGAGGCGACCCTGCTCGAGGGCGTCGAGCGTCGCGACGAGCAGGGGTGCGCCCGCATGAGCCAGGCGGTCCAGGAGCTCCCCCGAGGTGTCCCGAGGCCGGATCGTCTCGACGAGCGTGCCGAGCACCGGTCCGGTGTCGAGACCCTCCTCGATGAGGAAGGTCGAGGCGCCGGTGACCTCGTCGCCCGCGATGATCGCGTGCTGGACGGGCGCAGCACCGCGCCAGGCCGGGAGGATCGAGAAGTGGAGGTTGACCCAGCCGAGCGGGGGGACGTCGAGCACGTCGCGCGGCAGCAGGGCGCCGTAGGCGACGACCGGTGCGCAGTCGACGTCAAGCTCAGCCAGGCGGGCCTGGAACTCGGGATCCCGGGGCGTGAGAGGCGTGAGCACCTCGAGACCGAGCTCGACGGCGCGCTCCTTCACAGGGCTCGGACGCAGCGTCCTGCCGCGCCCTGCCCGCGCGTCCGGTCGGGTGAGGACCGCGACGACCTCGTGCGGTGACGCGACGAGCGCGTCGAGAGCGGGCACGGCGACCTCGGGGGTCCCGGCGAAGAGCAGGCGCATGGTCACGATCCTAGGCGCGAGGGCTGCGTCGTCCGACCCGGCAGGCCGTCACGGTGGCCGTGCGGGTGCGGTGGCTCAGAGCAGGTCGGTCGCGTCGAGCCGGACATGGACCGCGCCGCCCTCCCGACGCGCGCTGCGGACGGCGAGCGACGCGTGCACCGTGCGGGCCAGCGCCCCGCGTGCGTCGAACGGCACGCGGATGATCGTCCGCACGGGGACGTCGAGGACTCCCTGGGCTGCGTCCGTGCGCCGCTGCGCCCCGTCGGGGACGGGCATCGGGACGGGGCCGAGCACGTCGGCGCCGGGTGGCAGCTCGAGCCGTGCGACGACGGCGTCGACGGCCTCCCGGCGACCGGTCACCGTGGCGACCCTGACGGTCGGCGGGAGCCGGAGCTCGCGTCGCTCCGCGAGCTCGCGCGCAGCGTAGGTCGCGGGGTCCCAGCGGACGAGTGCCTGGACAGGCCCGGGAGCACCGTCGCCGACGAGCAGCACGGATCCTCCCTCGGCCCCGCCCCGAGCGAGGGCCGACGCGGCGAGCCACTGGCGGAGCGCGTCGACCCCCGAGTCGAGCCCAGGCCGTCCTGACGCCACGGCCGCGTCGAGGAGGAGCACGACGCTGTACCCGCCCTCGGCTGGTGGCTCGGCGCCCGGGGTCGCCACGACGATGGCTCGCTCCTCCCGGACCCGCTCGAGCACCCCCGGCCCCGACCCTGACTGGCGCACCCTGACTCCCGGGAACGCCCGGCCCAGCTCCTCGGCCGTCCGCGACGAGCCCACCCGCGCAGACCGCAGGTCACCGTGCCCGCACTCGGCGCAGCGCCATCCCACGGCCAGCGACCCGCACCAGGTGCAGCCAGGCGCAGAGCCGGACGACGCGACCGCGAGCGTCCCCGCGCACCGTGGGCAGTGCGCGAGCGCCCGGCACCGCGCGCACGCGACGACGGGGAGGTAGCCAGCACGCGGCACCTGAACGAGGACGGGGCCGACCTCGAGACCCGCCCGGAGCGCGCGGTGTGCGGCCTCGGGCAGGCGCGTGCGTCCGACCGCGCCCTCCCGAGCGGTCTCGAGCGAGTCGAGCGCGCGCACCCGTGGGGTACGGCCCCGCACGAGGGAGCGTTCGGCCTGGACCGCGTGCGCCCAGCCGTGCTCGACGAGCTGCTGTGCCGGGACAGACCTGCCGAACGCCCCGATGACGCATGCGGCCGACTCGATCTCCGAGCGCAGCGCAAGCACCTCGCGCACGTGCGGGTAGGGGCTGCGCGGCTCGGAGTGCAGAGGGTCGCCGTCGTCCCAGCACACGACGAGACCGAGGTCGGCGACGGGGGCGAACGCGGCGGCGCGTGTGCCCACGACGACCCTCGCCTGCCCACGGAGGGCGGCGAGGAACGACCGGTAGCGCACCGCCGGGCCGTCGTCGGCCTGCAGCCGGACGTACGAGGCCGTCGGCGGCGCGGCGTCGGACGTGGGAACGGCCCAGGCCGGCACCCCGACGTCGTCGAGCGCACGCGCGACGCGTGCGACGTCATGACCGTCGGGGACGACGACGAGCGCCCCTCGGCCGCCCACGAGCGTCGCCACGACGAGCTGAGCGATAGCCGCGGGCCAGTCGGACTCGCCACGGCCGGGCAGCGCCGTCCACACCGCCCGGGGTCCGTCACCGCTCATGAGCCGCTGCACGAGAGCGGGGCCGCCTCGTAGGTCGCGCCAGGCGACCGCGTCGACGCGGAGAAGGTCGCTCGTCGTCGTGGGCGGGGCGGCGGGAGCCGCGGCCACCGGTCCCGCGCTCTCGGCGGCGGGACCCGCGTTCTCGGCGGTGGGACCCGCGTTCTCGACGGCGGTACCCGCGTTCTCGACGGCGGGACCCGCGTTCTCGGCGGTGGGGTGGGCGGGGGTGGGCCAGGCGGTGAGCTCGACTCGGGCGTGGCGGGGTGGGATCGCGAGCCGCAGGACGTCCGGGAGGGTGCCGGCGTAGTGGGTCGCGACCGCCCGCACGAGGCGTTCGACGGCGGGCGTGAGGACCTGCTCAGGTGACACC
>JAFABT010000325.1 GCA_023425905.1 Actinomycetes bacterium
ACGTGAACGCCTCGACGACGCGGCGGGCCGCGGGGCTGTCTGCCGCGATCGGCTTCTCGACGAGGGTGTGGACGCCCGCCTCGGCGAGGGCCAGCGCGACCGCCTCGTGGTAGATCGTCGGCACGGCGACGACGGCCATGTCGAGGCCCGCGGCGATGAGCGACTCGACGTCGTGCAGCACCTCGAGCGAGCCCGCGACCTTCCACGGGTCGCCGCCCGCGTCGGCGACCGCGACGAGGTCGACGCCGTCGATCTCGCGCAGCACGCGCGCGTGGTGGCGCCCCATGGCGCCGAGCCCGATGAGTCCTGCGCGGAGGTTCGCCATCACGCACCTGCCTTCACGACGGTGTTGACCGCGGCGACGATGCGCTCGAGGTGCTCGGGCGTGAGCGAGGGGTGGACCGGGAGCGAGATGACCTCGCGCGCGGCCTTCTCCGTCACGGGAAGGTCGAGGCCCGGGGCGTACTTCTCGAGGCTCGCGAGGCGGTGGTTGGGGATCGGGTAGTAGACCCCCGAGCCGACCTGGTGCTCCTCGCGCAGCGCAGTGACGACGGCGTCGCGCTCAGCGCCCGTCGCCCCCTCGAGGCGGATCGTGTACTGGTGGTAGACGTGCACCGCGCCCTCACGGACGGGCGGCGTGACGACACCCTCGAGGTGCGCGTCGAGGTAGGCCGCGTTCGCCTGACGCTGCGCCGTCCAGGCCGGGAGCTTGGTCAGCTGGACCCGCCCGATCGCGGCGTGGATGTCGGTCATGCGGTTGTTGAAGCCGACGAGCTCGTTCGCGTACTGCCGCTCCATGCCCTGGTTGCGCAGCAGGCGGACGTTGCGCGCGACCTCCTCGTCGGCGCACGCGACCATGCCGCCCTCGCCCGACGTCATGTTCTTCGTCGGGTAGAGGGAGAACATCGCGAAGCGGCCGAAGGTGCCGACGTGCCGGCCGTCCAGCTGGGCCCCGTGCGCCTGCGCGGCGTCCTCGAACAGCACGAGGCCGTGGGCGTCGGCGACCGCCTGCAGGGCGGGGACGTCGGCCGCGTGGCCGTAGAGGTGGACGGGCATGATCGCCTTGGTGCGCGGCGTGACCGCGGCCGCCACCGCGTCGGCGTCCAGGCAGAACTGGTCGATCTCGATGTCGGCGAACACTGGCGTCGCACCCGTGAGCGCGACCGAGTTCGCCGTCGCGGCGAAGGTGAAGGACGGGACGATGACCTCGTCGCCGGGACCGATGCCCGCGGCGAGCAGGCCGAGGTGCAGGCCCGCCGTGCCCGAGGACACCGCGACGGCCGTGCGGCCCTCGAGCAGCGCCGCGGAGAAGTCCTGCTCGAACGCGGCGACCTCGGGGCCCTGGGCGATCATGCCGGAGCGCATGACGGCGTCGACGGCCGCGCGCTCCTCGTCGCCGACGATCGGCTTGGCGGGCGGGATGAACTCGGTCATGAAGGATCGACCTCTCGAAGGGTGGTGGCCGCGTCGTCCGCAGGCCCGGTGAGCTCGTAGCGGTGGCCGGTCGCGGGGCACACGTAGCCCGCGCCGTCGGAGGCCGGGTCCTCGACGAGGCGGTGACCCGCCTTGCCGACCCAGCCGATGCGTCGTGCGGGCACGCCCGCGACGAGTGCGAAGTCGGGGACGTCGCGCGTGACGACCGCCCCCGCAGCGACCGTCGCCCACGCGCCGACCGTCACGGGTGCGACGCACACCGCACGCGCCCCGATCGAGGCGCCCGTGCGGATCGTCACGCCGACCGGCTCCCAGTCGTGCGCCGACTTGAGGGTGAGGTCAGGGTTGACGGCGCGGGGGTACTGGTCGTTCGTGAGCACCGCAGCGGGGCCGATGAAGACCCCGTCGGCGAGCTCGGCCGGCTCGTAGACGAGCGCGTAGTTCTGGATCTTGCAGGCGTTGCCGGCCTGGACCCCGGTGCCGATGTAGGCGCCGCGTCCGACGACGCAGTCCGTGCCCATGCGCACGCCCTCGCGGACCTGGGCGAGGTGCCAGATCGAGGAGCCTGCGCCGACCTCCGCGTCGGGGTGGACGTCCGCCCCCGGTGCGACCCTCACGTTCTCGAGCGGCACGACGCCTCGCTCCCTCTTGGTCCTGTTCGCCCCATGTGCTCGGGCAGCCTGGGAACACTATCCCAGCCGTGCCGGGCACTCGCGGGCCGGTGGTCCCGCCGATGACATCATGGAGGGATGAGCGCCTCGCCCGCAGGGCATCCGGACACCTGGGTCGTCGTGCCCGTGTACAACGAGGCCACGGTCCTCGGCGAGGTCGTGCGCGGGCTGCGGGAGCGGTTCGACCACGTCGTGTGCGTCGACGACGGGTCGACGGACGACTCCGCGCAGGTCGCACGGGAGGCGGGGGCGCGCGTCCTCGTCCATCCCGTCAATCTCGGGCAGGGCGCAGCGCTGCAGACCGGCATCGAGTACGCCGTCGCCCAGCCCGCGATGGCGTACCTCGTCACCTTTGACGCGGACGGCCAGCACCAGGTCGACGACGCCGAGGCAATGGTCGAGGTCGCGCGCACCGGCGGCTTCGGGGCCGTGTTCGGCTCGCGCTTCCTCGACGCACGCAACGAGGCCGGGCTGTTCAAGCGACTCGTCCTGCGGGTCGCGGCATGGTTCACCCGCCAGTCCACGGGGATGCGACTCACCGACGCGCACAACGGGCTGCGCGTGCTGCGCCGCGACGCCGCGGAGCAGGTGCACCTCCACCAGGACGGCATGGCGCATGCGTCAGAGATCGTCCTCCACGTCGCCCGCACGCACCTGCCGTGGACCGAGTACGGCGTGCACGTGCTCTACACGGAGTACTCCCGCGGCAAGGGGCAGTCCACGCTCAACGCCGTGAACATCCTCGTCGACCTGTTCATCAAGTAGCCCGGAGGTCCGCTCATGCTCATCCAGGCGCTGCTCATCGTCGCGATCCTCGTCGTCGCGCTCCTGCTCAACCGGTCGACCGGGGACGCCCGCCACCAGGCGATCCGGCGGCTCGGGCTGCTCGCCTTCGTGCTCGCCGCGGGGTTCTCCGTCGTCCAGCCGACGTGGCTCACCCGGCTCGCGAACGCGATCGGCGTCGGCCGTGGCGCGGACCTGCTGCTCTACGGGCTCGTCATCGCGTTCCTCTCTTACATCGCGACGAGCTCGCGGCGGGCCAAGCGGATCCAGGGCAAGCTCACGGTGCTGGCGCGCGAGGTGACGCTTGCGCGGGCGCGGGAGGAGGACGCGCGAGCCGAGCGGCTGCGCGGCGGGGCGGCGCTTCCTTCGGGCGAGCACGAGGGCTGAGCACCCGGCCGACGTGTGGCGACTCTTCGAGACGGCCCCCACGCAGCCATCCACTGTGAGACCCTTCCACCGTCTGTTACAGCA
This sequence comes from Actinomycetes bacterium, assembly GCA_023425905.1. GTDB lineage: Bacteria > Actinomycetota > Actinomycetes > Actinomycetales > Cellulomonadaceae > JAFABT01. The sequence continues at coordinate 3,360 of JAFABT010000325.1, forward strand.
AACCGCCCGAATCATCTGCGGGGCGGTCGACAACGAGGACTCCCATGGAACGCCGCCACTTCCTTCAGGTCACGGGCGCTGCTGCAGCCCTCTCGTTCGCCCAGGCCTTTGCCGGACCTGCAGAGCGCGCGGCGGCGAGCACCTCGGACCCGTTCGAGTTGGCGCTGCTCGGGACTACCTACGGCGAGATCGTCGTGACCAAGGCGACGCCTGGGTCCTCCGCCGTCTCGACCGCGATCAAGAGGCGCTTCATCCCCGCTTTCAAGACGGGCGCGAAGATCGGTTCCGCGTGGACGAGCTACCCGTCGGATTTCTGGCGCTCGGTGCCGAGCGGGTTCCCGAGCGGCTACAGCGGGAAGAAGCGAGACCCTCGCTGGCAGGGCATGGTCGACGCGAAGTTCAGGAAGACTGCCACCTGGGGAACGGTCGTCGTCGTGGCGTGCAACTCCAGGGCAGCCACCTACGGCGCGAAGAAGGGCCTCGCGGCAATCATTGAAATGCCTTCTTCGGGAAACCTCGACCTCAGCGACGTCCGGTGGATGGCGTCCCCGGGAGGCAAACCGCACGGAGTCGAGCTCATCCCCGACCTGGGCGTGGTGGTCGTGGCCTCGTCCCACTCCAAGGACGAGACGCGCACCGGCAAGTCATGCAAAGCAGGCGGGAACCAACCCGACTGCGGACACTCTGAAGACGACGTGAAGTCGAAGAAGTGCGCGAAACGAGGGGGCTACCTGACGGTCTACATCCCCGAGAAGAGCGCCACCAAGGTCTACGCGACAGTGGACTTCCCCGGCGCACACGCCGTGCACTGGGACCCAGTGACGAAGCTGCTCTGGGTCGGCGGTTGGCGGCGAGTCCGCGCCTATCGGGTCGAGCTCAAGAGTGCCCAGCCCGTATTCACTGCCATCCACACGTTCGGCCGCCTGGAGGGCGGCGTGGACGCCAGCGGGGTGAAGTTCAACGGCTACGTGCACGACATCCAGCCCAGCTTCTTCACGGGCACGTCGACCGACGCCGCCGAGAAGAGTGCTCAGATCACCAAGTCTCGACGAGTCCTGTACGTCGCCGACTACTACGGCGCGCGGGCTCTCAACACAGCGACGCTCAAGGTCGGGACCACGTTCCACGCGGACACACGCGACGAGTCGAATTCCAACGTCATCAAGTTCCCAGGGCTCAAGAGCTTCGTACGCACATCCACTGGCGTGTACATGTGGACGCGGAACGGCACCGTAGACCCGGACAAGCCGTGGCTCTCAGACGTCATCCATGTCTCAACGAGCGGCAAGAACGTGCCGCCGAGGAACGGCAAGACCGCGACCGCGATCTCAACCCGTGACCGCCCCATCTACCGCGCGCGCATGTACACGACGAGGTACAACGCGGGGTAGCAGCCCTCGCGCGGCGATCCCGCGCTGCCTGCCGAACCGCCCATCGACGAGTCAGTGACTTCGGCGCGAGTCAGTACCTCCATGCTCACTGTCTCGCACCGAAATCACTGGCTCGGGCGGGTGGGGGGTGCCGGTGGCGGGTGCGGGTGGCGGTCGGACGCGTGGAGGTCAGGCGCGCGCTTGGGTGAGCGCCTCGATCACGACGGGGCGCTCGTCCTGCTGGGGGAGGTCGCCAAGCGGCGCGGCATCGCGTGGTCGAAGGCGTCGTGGCGCCGAGCGCCTCTCTGCTGCGTGACGCGCGGGCATCAGGTGCGGAGGTCATGCGGCCTTCCTGTCCAGCCTTCCGCACGCCGTCCGCCGCGACGTCCGACGCCCTGCTCGGACCCGCCACCCCAGCACCACCGCATGGACCTAGGTTGGTCGCATGCCCGCCGATGACCTCGCCCGCGACGCCGCCCCGCTCGTCGAAGCCGTCGACGTCTCCGTGATGCTCGACGACGTCGTCCTGCTGCCGCCCGTCTCGCTCGCCGCGCACCCGGGCGAGACCGTCGTCGTCACGGGCGCGAACGGCTCAGGCAAGACGACGCTGCTGCGGGTGCTCGCCGGACTGACCCGCCCGACGACCGGGTCCGCACGCGTCGGCGGCACGGCCATCGACGAGCGCGACGCGCGGTACCGGCGGACCCTCGCCGCGCACCTCGGGCTGCCGCCCTTCGCCCGCAACCTCACGGTGCGCGAGCATCTCACCCTCGTCGGGGCGTCCTGGGGACGGACGGTCGTCGACGCCGGCGACGCGGCCGACGCGCTGCTCGACCGGGTCGGGCTCAGGCAGCTCGCGCAACGCTTCCCGCACGAGCTCTCCTCGGGGCAGACGCAGCTCGTCGCGCTCGCCACCGTCCTCGCCCGGCCCTTCGACGTCCTGCTGCTCGACGAGCCCGAGCAGCGCCTCGACTCCTCCCGGCTCTCGCTCGTCGGGGAGCTGCTCGCCGAGCAGGTGGCGCGGGGTGCGACGCTCGTCGTCGCGAGCCACAGCGCAGTGCTCACCGACGCCCTCGCCGACCGCGTCGTCCCGCTCGACGAGCAGGCCGGGTGACTGCGAAGGGCCGGCCGGGGCCGTCGACCGCCCAGCGACTGCGCGCCGCCCGGCACGTGCTGCGCACCCGCGGCGACGCGCTCACGGTGGGCGACCTCGCCTACGCGATCTACGTCGGGCTGCTCACGCTCGCGCTCGTCGGGTCGCCCGCGGCGCTCGCCGTCATCGAGTTCCTGCGGCTGCCGACGGTGATGGACGCTCTCACCGCGGCGAGCTCGGGCGCGGTCGTCGGGCTGGTCGCGGGGCTGGCG
>JAFABT010000334.1 GCA_023425905.1 Actinomycetes bacterium
CCCGTGTCCCGGACGACGATGACGACCGTCGGCGCGTCCTCGCCCGTCTCCCCCTTCCGGGCGCCGTGACGCACCTCGACCTCGACCTCGCCGCCGCCGGGGGTGAACTTGATCGCGTTCGAGATGAGGTTGTCGAGCGCCTGCGCGAGCCGCAGCGCGTCCGCCTCGATGACGATCGGCTCCTCGGGTGCGACGAGGCGCATCGCGACCCGTTGGGCCTCCGCGGACGGCTGGGCGGAGCGGATCGCGACCCGCACGAGGTCGACGACGTCGAGCGCGGTGCGGTCGATGACCCACCGGCCCGCCTCGACCTGGGCCGTGAACAGCAGGTCGCCGACGAGCCGCAACAGCCGGTTCGCATTGCGTTCGACGATCGAGAGGTAGTCGCGCTGCTCCGGCGTGAGCGGGTCCCCGCCCTCCTCGTCGAGCACGAGCTCGAGGTAGCCGAGGATCGAGCTGAGCGGGGTGCGCAGCTCGTGGGAGATGAGGGAGACGAACTCGTCCTTGAGCCGGGTGGCCTCGCGCTCCTCGGTGCGGTCCGCCGCGACGAAGAGCACCCCGCGGCGCGCACCCGTCGCGTCCGTGCGCCGCGTCACGGTGACCTGGACGGTGCGCTGGGTGCCGTCGGCCCGCAGCCACGTCCAGTCCCGCGCGCGCGGCGCCGTGCCGGGTTCGACCTCGTCGACGCCCTCGATGAGCGCGCCGAAGCCACCCCCCGCGGCCGCGACCTCGGACGCGAGGTACCAGTCGACGATGTTGCGTCGGCCGATGACGTCTCGTCGCGCGACCGCGAGCAGGTCCTCGGCGCCGGCGTTGAACACCTCGACGCGTCCGGAGTCGTCCGTGCCGATGATCGCCTGCCCCGTGACCGACTCGATGACCCCTTCGAGCACGCCGAGCGAGGACTTGAGCCGTTCCGCGGCGTGCGCGATGCGCTGCGCGTCCGCACGGGACTTCTCGAGCAGCGCGTGCTCGCTCGCGCGTACCTGCTCGAGCGCCACGGTGCGCCGACGAAGCCGCGCGGTGAGCGCGTTGACGGTGAGGCCGGCGACGAGGACGACGAGCGGCAGCCACACGACGCGGACGAGCATCGCCGGGGAGTCGACCGGGGTGTCGCCGACGATCATCGGCACCGCGACGACCGCGGTCGCGGCAACGGTCGCGATGTACACCGGGCGCCGTCCGCGCTCGGCGGACAGGGTGATCGCGGGCAGGAACAGCAGCGAGCCGAACAGCGACGACGCCCCGCCCGTGCCCGACCGCAGCAGCCCGACGACCGCGAACTCCGACAGCGCGAGCACCATCCGGGCGTCGTAGGGCCAGCGGTCCCACGGCAGCCGGATGGCAAGGAGGGCTGTGAGGAACGCGAGCACGAGCCCGGTGAGCACGCCCGGCCAGGAGGTGACGATGAACGGCAGGAACGCGACGATGACGCCCGCGACCGACACGAGGACGAAGAACGGCAGGTGGCGCCGGTAGGCGGGCGCCTGGTCGCGCCACAGGGCGCGGAAGGACAGCACGTCGTCCCACCGCGTCGCGCCCAGCTCGTCACGCAGCAGGTCGAGGCGGCGGTGGCGCCGCTCGCCCGCCTTCACGACCACACCAGCCGTACCGCGAGCGCGACCGCGACGGCCACGCCGGACAGCAGCAGAGACACGAGCAGGCGTCGTTCGCGGCGCCTGTCCCGCCGGATCTCGGCACGCAGCGAGCGTTCGCCGAGCGCAGCGCCCGAACCGTCGTCGTCGGTCATCCGGTGACCCTCCCCGTCTTGATGGTCTTGTCCCACACCTGAGCGGCGCCCTGCCACTCCTTGAGGTACGCGTCGGTCGTGATCGCGCACAGCAGCGGCCCGAAGCCGACGGTGTAGACGAGCAGCGGCGCGAGCCGCGCGCCGATCCGGGTCCGCACGACGTAGCGGACGACCCACGCGGCAGCGGGCGCCAGCGCCGTCCAGGCGTACACGCCAAGCGTCCACGCCTCCTCGCCCGCGGGCGTGAGCTGCAGCCCGAACAGCGCGGGCACGCGTTCGTCGACGAGCCCCGGCCACAGGACGTTCGCCATGATGACGAGCGAGACGAGGCCCGGGAACGTGAGCGCCTCCCGCCACGCGCGCAGTCCGGCCGACGGGTCGAGCTGGATCGTCATCGTCGTGAGGAAGACGTACGCGATGACGGCGAGGTACCAGAACCCGGCGAACACGTCCGCGGCTGCCGACGGGTCGAGGAAGTGCAGCCCGATCATCCCGGTCGACGCGAGCACCATGAACACCGGCAGCAGCAGCGTCGTGAACCAGAACAGGGAGAAGGTGACGCCGCCCAGGCCGCGGTGGCGCCGCTTGTTGAGCCACAGCCGCGGGAACGCTCGGGTGATCTGGACGTTGCCACGCGCCCAGCGCAGCCGCTGCTTCCACAGCGCCTCGACCTCCCCCGGCTCCTCGGCGAGGACGACGGCGTGCGGCTCGAAGACGACCCTGCGCCCCGCGAGCTGGCTCCGCAACGTCGTGAACGTGTCCTCTGCGAGCGACGTCGTGTCGATGCGACCGCCGATCGCCTCGAGGTTCGCCCGCGAGTGCAGCTGCGCGCCACCCGCGAGGCACGCCATCGCCCCGAGGACGTTCGCGGCGCGACGGGCCGCGAGCTGGGCGGCGATGTACTCGTAGCCGACGAAGCGCGAGAGGTAGTTCGAGCCCGTGCCCTCCCGGATGTACGCCGTCACGGCCCCCACCTCAGGGTCGGCGAGGTGGCGGGTCATCTTGCGCAGCGAGTCAGGCCGGTAGATGACGTCGGCGTCCATGATGAGGAGCGCCTCCATCCAGTCGTCGGCGAGGATCTGCTCGATGCCGTGGTTGAGGGTGTGCGCCTTGCCCTGCCCACCCTGCTCACGGCGCAGGTGGTAGACCTGGCCCGGGTAGCGCTCCGCCTTGGCGAGGACGACGTCGGGGGTGTCGTCGGTCGACGCGTCGTCGACGACGTAGATGCGCAACCGCTCGGGCGGGTAGTCGAGCTTGAGGAGCCGCTCGATCGACGTGCCGATGACGAGGCCCTCGTTCCACGCAGGGACGACGACGGCGACGTTCGGCAGGAAGGGCGCGGCCCGGCGGTAGTGATTGACGAAGGCGTGCAGCGGGACGATGAGGAACTGCACGACCCCGGAGAGCACGGGAAGCGCACCCAGCCCGATGAAGCTGAGCAGCACGACCCGCAGGACACCCTCGAGCGTCACGCGCCGGCCCGGGCGAGGGCGAGGACCCGCGCGTACCTGCCGACGTCCTCGGCGCGGTGCGCGTCCGTCGACGCGACGAGGCGGACGTCGTGGGCGGCGAGCACGTCGAGCACCCGGTGACCCGGGCAGCCCCACTTCTCGTTGACCTCGACCGGGGTGCCGGTGCGGGCGGCGGCCGCGGCGAGCCGCTCGAGGAGCTCGTCGCTCACGTCGTCCTCGCCGAGGCCGACCTTCGGCAGCACCGAGAACAGGTGGGCGAGCTGCGCGCGGGCGACGCGCCCCATCGCGGCGCACGTCGCCTCGACGAGCATCGTCGTGAGGGCCTGCGGGGTGAGGCCGGAGTCGAGCTCCGCCCGGGCGCGCGTGGGTGACCACGGCCCGTCGGGGCCCGGGACCTGGTGGTCGGCGAGCAGCACCCGGTCGACCCCGCCCCGCCCGACGACGAGGGACGGGGGGACGTCGACGGTCCCGGAGGTGTCGAGGATCTTCGCCTCGACACCCGAGAGCACCTCGAGTCCGCCATCCCGCCCGAGCGCGGTGGCCTCCTGCCAGGCGAGGAGATAGTCGGGGAGCCACGGCGTCGTCGACCGGACGTGGTCGACGAGGCGCAGGGACGTGAGCCCGGCAGCGAGCGCCGCGGCGACGTTGGCCGTCATCGTCGAGTCGGCGTCGTCGGAGAACTGCGAGTGGACGTGGTGGTCGGTGCCGAGGTCGACGGCGCTCACGACGACACCTCGGGCTCGCCGGCCGGGTAGATCGGGTCACCGCCGGGCAGGACCTCGTCCACCGGCAGGAAGACGTCCTCGAGGAAGCGGACGTTCGCGATCTCGCGGAAGTCGAGCGGGCCCGGGACCGGCCCGCCCAGGACCATGTCGAGGAGCAGCGACGGCATGTCGACGCCCGCGGCGATCGTGAGCGGCATCGACCCGGGGAACCGCGGGTTGACCTCGAGCAGGGCCGGCACCCCGGCGCTGTCGCGCCGGAGCTGGACGTTCGCGACGCCCGTGAGGCCGATCGCGCGCGCGACCGCCGTCGCGGTCTCGACGAGCTCGTCGTCGTGGACGGTGACCCCCGCGATCGCGATGCCCGAGTCGACGCGCAGCCGGGCGCGCGGCACGGCCGCGACGACCTGGCCGTCCGGGCCGGCGAGGACGTCGACCGAGTACTCGTCGCCCGGGAGCATCTCCTGGACGAGGAGGTCCTCCTCGGCGTGCACGGACCACAGCTCCTCCGCGGAGCCGACGGTCCGCACGCCGCGGGACCCGGCGCCGCGGCGCGGCTTGACGACGACGGGGAACTCCCAGCCGTCCGTCGCCTCGGGCGTGCCGAGCAGCTCCGTCCGCGGAACCCGCAGCCTGCCCCGGCACGCACGCGCGAGCGCGAGCTTGTCGAGGCAGCGCTCGACCGTGGCCAGGGCTGGCGAGGCGAGCACCGTGCCGGCCTCCGCGAGACGCTCGCGGGCCGCACCGAGGGGGATGATCTCGACGTCGACCGTGGGGAAGAGGACGTCGATGCCGTCCGCCTCGCACATCGCGACGACGTCGTCGATGAAATGGGGCGCGCGACCCGGCGGGACGAGCCTGCGCCGCTCCGCGTCGACGAGGTACAGCGCCGCCGCCCACCGGTCCATGTCCGCCGCGAACACCTCGACGTCGCCGCGACGCAGCAGCGAGCGGATGATCGCGACGCCTGCGGCGCCGCCGGCCCCCGTGACGAGGACCCGTGTCGGTGCACTCATGACGCCCCTCCCTGCCCCACGCGCACGGCCTGCTCCCGGACGACCTGGAGCGGCTCGCAGTACCTGCCACCACCGGCCCGCGACCAGTAGCGCGCCGTCGCCGTCACGAGGTCCGGGTCCATGTACTCCCGCCCGGCCTGCGACGCGAAGGCGCCGATCATCGCGAGCTTCGTCTCGAGGTGCGCGTCGATGTCGATGAAGCGGTTGGGGCGGTAGTCGAGCGTCGTCGACGGGCTCTGCCAGCAGGCGAGCGTGCCGACGCGGCGGGCGCCCACCGCTGTGGCCTGGTACGTCGCGCGGTGGTCCTGATGCCGGTCGTGCTCGGAGTGCGTGTAGACGATCGTCGGGGTGACCCGGGCGATGACCGCCTCGATCGCGCGGACGACGTCTCCCGTCGCCTGGATCGCGGTGTCCTCGAAGTCCTCGAGGAAGAGCTGGGCGCCGATCGTCGCCGCCGACGCCTCGGCCTCGGACCGACGCACCGCCATGTCCCCGCCGCGGGCCCCGCCCGAGAGCGTGAGGATCGACACGAGGTCACCGGCGGCGGCGTGCGCGGCGAGCGCACCGCCCACGGCGATCTCGACGTCGTCCGGGTGCGCGCCCACCGCGAGGACCCGCTGAGCCGCCCGCGTCTCCCGCATGCTCGCGGCACGCCGGGCCCGCGTCTGCTCCGCGAGGCGGGTCACCGTGTCGAGGAGGTCGGCGCCACGCACCGGCTTGACGAGGAACTCGTCGGCGTCACGTCGCAGCGCATCGACCGCGTAGGTCACCGAGGCGTGCGCCGTCATGACGACGATCGCGACCGCGGCGTCCACCGCCCGCACCTGCGGGATGAGGTCGAGGCCGCTCATGCCCGGCATCTCGATGTCCGTGACGACGACCTCGGGCGCGTCGGCGGCGAGCGACGCGAGGGCGTCGAGCGCGCTCGTGTGCCGCCGGACGACCATGCCGCCCCGGCGGGCGAGGACCGTCTCGAGGTAGCCAGCGGTGTCCGGGTCGTCCTCGACGACGACGACCCGGTAGGGCTCTGCTGGGCGTCCCGCTCCCGCGGTGTCGGTGCTGCTCACGTCGTCACATCGACGGGTCGGGGGCAAAGGTGAGGGAGACCGAGTTCATGCAGAACCTGTCGCCCGTCGGGGTCTGCGGGGCGTCGTCGAACACGTGCCCGAGGTGCGAGCCGCAGCGGGCGCACCGCACCTCGGTGCGCACCATGCCGAGGGTGCGGTCCTCGATGAGCTCGACGCGGTCGCCCGCGAGCGGGGAGTAGAAGCTGGGCCAGCCGCAATGGGCGTCGAACTTCGTCGACGACGCGAACAGCTCGGCACCGCACGCCCGGCACGCGTACGTCCCGACCCGGCCCTCGTGGAGCAGCGCGCCGGTCCCGGGGCGTTCCGTGCCCGCCTGCCGGAGCACCGCGTACTCCTGCGGGCTGAGCTCGGCACGCCAGGCGTCGTCGTCCTTCATGACCTCGTAGCGGCTCATCCGTCTCCTCCTGCTCGACGTGCTCAGCGGGACGTGCCCGGCGGGACGCACAAGGCCCCACGTCAGAGCCTAGGCGGTGCCGCCCTGGTCGGCTGGGGCACGGCGTGCTTGATCCCTGCCGCCCGCTCGCCTAGCCTCGCCCCAGGCGTGCTGCACGGGCGCGCGTGGATTGGCAGTGAGGCGGCCATGCCACCAGCACGGACCCGACGCTGGGCGCTGACACGGACGTTCGCCGTCGTCAGCCTCGTCGCCGTGCTCCTGCTCGGGGCCGCGCTCGTCCTCACGGTCGACCGGGTCATGCGCGACCAGGCCCTCGGCGCCGGCGCCACAGCGGCCGAGTCCGTCGCCGCCTACGTCACCGACTCCCTCGACCCGGACGTCTTCATCCAGGGCGTGCTGCCCTCCGCCCGCCGCGACGCCCTCGAGCAGGACGTCGCGGGATTCTCCGGCCAGCTCGTCGCGATGCGCATCTGGACGGTCGACGGCACCCTGCTCTACGACTCCCGCCCCGAGAACGCCGCGAACTTCCCCGACACGACCCGCCTCGACAACGCGATCATCGGGGACCGCCCCGACGCGAAGGCCGTGACGGAGACGATCGGCGGGGCGGGCAGCGGGCTCGGGGCGACCCGGGCGACCCTGCTCGACGTCTACGTCGGCATCTCTTACGGCTCGACGAAGGTCGGCGCCGCGGAGGTCATGCTCGACTACACGCAGACGGCCACAGCGCTGCGGGCCGCGGTCCGCAACGTCACCCTCGTGATCATCGTCGGGCTCGTCGTGCTGTGGGTGCTGCTGTTCCGCACCGTGCGCAGCGCCTCGCGCCGCCTCCAGGTGAGCGCGCTCGAGAACGCACGCCTCGCCCTCCTCGACCCCCTCACGGGCCTGCCGAACCGGCGCATGCTCCTCGACCGGATGCGCAAGGCCGCGGACCAGGCCGCGCTCGACGGCTCCGGCGTCGGGATGGTGCTGCTCGACATCGACCGGTTCAAGGACATCAACGACTCCCTCGGGCACGACCTCGGCGACGAGCTCCTCGTCCAGGTCGCGCACCGGCTGCGCGCGGCGCTGCGCGAGCGCGACGTCGTCGCCCGGCTCGGTGGCGACGAGTTCGCCATCCTCCTGCCCGCGATCCGCTCGGTCGCGAACGCCGAACGGCTCGCACAGCGGGTCCGCAACCTCTTCATGCCGGCGTTCAAGCTCGGCGAGCTCGAGCTCCACGTCGACTCCTCGATCGGCGTCGCGTGCATCCCCGAGCACGCCGACGACGTCTCGACCCTCATGCGCAAGGCCGACGTCGCGATGTACGCCGCGAAGACCCACCGCCTCGGCGTCGCGATCTACTCCCCCGACGCCGACGACTCCTCCCCCGCTCGCCTCGTCCTGCTCGGCGACCTCCACCGCGCGCTCGAGGCCACGGGCGAGCTCGTCATGCACTACCAGCCGAAGATCGACCTCTCGACGGGCGACGTCGTCGGCTACGAGGCGCTCATGCGCTGGCAGCACCCGACGCGCGGCATGCTCGTGCCCGACCTCTTCATCCCGCTCGCGGAGCAGTCGGGCCTCATCACCGACCTCACCGACTTCGCACTGGGGTCCGTCGTCGACCAGGTCGCCGCCTGGGACGCCGAGGGTCTCGCGCTGCCCGTCGCCGTCAACCTGTCCGCGCACAACATCACGTCGATGGCCGTCGTCGACACGATCATCGACCTGCTCAGCTCCAAGGGCCTCGACCCCGCGCTGCTCGAGGTCGAGATCACCGAGACCGCGCTCGTCGCCGACCCGTCGCGCGTCGTCCCCGTCCTGCAGCGGCTCTCGACGATCGGGGTCCGCGTCTCGATCGACGACTTCGGCATCGGCAACACGTCGATCTCCCAGCTGCGCGACATGCCGGTGAGCCGGCTCAAGATCGACCGCGTCTTCGTCGCCGACCTCAACCGCCCGGCCGACCAGCCGGGGTCGAGCTCCGTCGTCAAGGCCATGGTCGACCTCGCGCACTCCTTCGGGCTCGAGGTCGTCGCCGAGGGCGTCGAGGACTCCGACACCGAGGCCATGCTGCGCGAGCTCGGCGCCGATCAGGCGCAGGGCTTCCTCTACTCGCAGGCCGTGCGCGCCGAGCAGGTGACCGAGGAGCGACGCGCCGCGAGGGGCGTCTTCGCTGGTGGGGGCCGCGGGAGCTCGGACGGCCTCGACCGGCACCCGTGACACCTCAAGCCAATGCCCTAAACTGCCGATACCACACCAATGAGTCGAGGGCCGCAGCACATGGATGACCTCATCCGCGACATGATCGAGCCGCAGAAGGCCGCGCCGCACGAGATCGCCCGCCGGCGCCGGCTGGGCGCGACCGGCGCCATCGTCGCGCTCGCCGCGATCGGCATCACGTCGCTCACGACGAACGCCCTGTTCACCGACACCGACACGACGTCGCTGTCCGGCTTCACGACGGGGTCCGTCGACATCGCGACGTCCGAGAACGTCACGACGATCACACCCGACGAGGGCGCGGCCCCGGGTGACGAGTACTTCGTCCCCGTCTCGGTCGAGAACACCGGCTCGCTGCAGCTGCGCTACTCGATCGGCTTCGCGCACACCGACACGAACAACCTCGGCTCGGTGCTCTTCGTCACCCTCCACGAGGCAGCGTCGTCCGCGGCCTGCACCGCCGGCACCGTCGGGGACGTCGTCGCGGTGCGACGCACCCTCGACGCCGCGACGACGGCCGGCACCTCCTACGTGGGGAGCCGCACCCAAGGCCAGCAGGCGGGCGACCGCCGCCTCGCCTCGGGCGTCTCCGAGGTGCTCTGCGCCCGCTTCGACCTGCCGCTCGACACCGGAAACGCCTTCATGGACTCCTCAGCCACCGTGACCCTCGAGTTCCCGGCGGAGCAGGTCAAGAACAACCCGTGACCCGATGAGCGACGCCGCCGGAACGTTCGTCGACCGCCGCGAGCAGATCGCACCACCGCGACCGGCCAAGCGGAGCAAGGAGCACCGCGCCGCGCGCATCCTGCCCGTGGCCGCGTGGACGCTCATCAGCGTGTGCGTCCTCACGTTCGCGGCGAGCCTCGCGGTCCCGCTGTGGTTCCAGCTGCAGGACCAGCGGCTGCTCATCGTCACCTCGGGATCGATGGCGCCGTACTTCAACGCGGGTGACGCGGTCGTCATGCAGAACATCACCGACCCGTCCCAGCTCCAGGTGGGTCAGGTCGCGTCGTTCTGGCCGCCGGGCTCCGACTCGCTCGTCACGCACCGCATCGTCGACCTCACGTCGCTGCCCGTGCTCGAGCTCGACGAGAAGTCGGGCGAGATGATCCCGACCCTCGACGAGGCCAGCGGCCTGCCGATCATGCAGCCGTACATCATCACGCAGGGTGACGCGAACCCGAACCCTGACCCGGACGCGACGCCGCTCGGCCGGGTGCGAGGCGTCGTCCTCGAGGTCTACCCGCAGTGGGGGCAGCTGCTCGGGTGGGCCCACTCCCCGCAGGGACGGTTCGTCATGCTCGCGCCCCCGCTGCTGCTGCTCGTCGTCATGGAGGTCGCCTCGCTCGTCCGCGCGCGACGCAACCCCACCGGAGGCGAGCGGACGCCCCGACCTCAGGAGATGGACGATGCCTATCTCCTCGACTGACCCGAGGACCGCGGTGCGGGCGGCCCGCGACCGGGGAGCGGTCGCGCGGCTCGCCGCGGCGTCGGTCGTCGCCGCCCTCGCCCTCGCGGGCGTCGTGGGGGCGCCCCGCACGACCCCCGCGTTCTACTCTGCG
>JAFABT010000016.1 GCA_023425905.1 Actinomycetes bacterium
GGACGGCATCTCGGTCGTCCAGACCGCTGAGGGTGCGCTCACCGAGGTTCACGCGATCCTCCAGCGCATGCGCGACCTGGGTGTCCAGGCGGCCAACGACTCGAACAACAGCGAGGCGCGCGCCAACATCAACACCGAGGCCACGCAGCTGAAGGACGAGCTCTCCCGCATCGCGGAGGCCACGAACTTCAACGGCACCAAGCTCCTCAACGGCGCTGGCACGCTGAACTTCCAGGTCGGGGCCGACGGCAACTCGAACAGCCGCATCGCGGTGGACCTCACGTCCGCCAACGTGTCGGACGTCGCCGACGCGCTCACCACGGGTCGCTACGCCCTCACGGGTGCGGTCGACTCGACGACCGTCACGGGTGACCTCGTGTTCGCCCAGGGTGGGGTCGAGGTGACGGTCGCGACCGGCGCCGTCGACGCGACCCGTACGCAGGGTGCGCTCGCCGCCACGCTCAACGCTCACTCGGGCTTCTCGGCGAACTTCAACGCTGCGGTGGACACGAACGGCGAGCTCGTCGTCACGTCGAAGAACTCCTCGGCCGCCGTCACGGTGACCGGCACGGGTACCTCGGCCGGCACGGGTGCGGCTGGTGCGCTCGACTTCACGTCGCACGCCGGTGCGCAGGCCGCGATCAACACGATCGACGGGGAGATCGGCAAGGTCTCGTCCGCTCGTGCCAACCTCGGTGCGCTGCAGAACCGCTTCGAGCACACCATCAAGAACATCAACGTGTCCGTGGAGAACCTCTCGGCCTCCGAGAGCCGGATCCGCGACACCGACATGGCCTCGGAGATGGTGAGCTTCACCCGCGCGCAGATCCTGTCGCAGGCAGGCACGGCGATGCTCGCGCAGGCCAACCAGATCCCGCAGGGCGTCCTCTCGCTCCTGCGCTGATCTCGATGACGAGGCGGCACCCGCGACCCGGGTGCCGCCTCGTCCCTCGAACCCGGTCGGCGGAGCGTGACCTGGACCGTCCTGCTCCGCCGGCCGACCGGCACCACCCGCACCACCCGCACACCCGAAGAACCCGCACGACCAGCCTTCCCGTACAGCCCGCGCGTCCGGCGTCTGCCGGAGCAGGCTTCTCAGCAGAGAGGTGGAGCTCATGGCCTCGCTCGCCCTCGACGGCCTCGCCAGCGGCCTGGACACGACCAACTTCATCAAGTCGCTCATGCAGGTCGAGACAGTCCCGCGGAACCTCCTCGTCGCCAAGCAGACGACGACGCAGTCCTTCGTCACCGCGCTCCAGGGCCTCAACACCCGGATGGCCTCGCTCGGCGCCGCCGCCAAGAAGGCTGCCGACCCCGCCTCGTGGCAGGTCCACACCGCGACCAGCTCCGCCCCGTCCACCGCGACGGCCACGGCGTCGAGCGGCGCGCAGGTCGGCTCCCTCACGTTCTCCGTCGACGCGGTCGCGACGGCCCAGGTGACCCTCACCAACCCGTTCTCCGCGGACGCGCCCCTCACGGCTGCGGTCCCCCCCGTCCTCACGATCCGCAAGTCCGACGGCTCCCTCGTCGAGATCACGGCGCAGTCCGGCTCGGCCGTCGACCTCGCCAAGGCGATCAGTGACAACCCCGACGCGGGCGTCAAGGCGACCGCGGTCCGCGTCCTCGACGGCGACACCCCCGTGTACCGTCTCCAGCTCACCGGCGCGGCGACCGGGGCGCAAGGGTCCTTCGAGCTGTTCGTCGGCACGGCAACCGAGGTCGAGGCCGCCACCGCCGGGCCCCGGGTCGACTCGACGTCCGTGCGCACCGCGGCCGACGCGACGGTGACGCTGTGGAAGGGCACCGCGGCGGAGCAGTCGGTCACGCAGTCCTCGAACACCTTCACGGGCCTCATGGGCGGCATCGACATCACGGTCAAGGCCGTGACCGGAACCGGTGAGCCGGTGACGGTGACCGTCGCCTCCGACCTCGACGCGACGAAGAAGCTCGCCTCGAGCCTCGTCGGTGCGATCGGCGTCGTCATGAACGAGATCGCGTCGCAGTCGAAGACGTCCGTGACGACGGACGAGACGGGGCGCACCGTCGTCACCGGCGGCCGGTTCACCGGCGACTCGGCGGTGCGCGGCATCAACCAGCAGCTCATGACGGCAGTCGGCTACCCCGTCGAGGGCCGGTCGCCCGCGAGCGCCGGCATCACGATGGGCAAGGACGGCACCTTCGCCTTCGACGAGGAGAAGTTCGCCGCCGCCTACGCGGCCGACCCCGCCGGGACGCAGGCCGTCGTCGCCGGCATCGCGGCACGTGTCGAGACGCTCAGCACCCAGATCTCCGACCCGCGCGTCGGCTCGCTCAGCCTGAAGATCCAAGGCCAGGAGTCGCTCGTCAAGAGCTACGGCACGCAGATCGAGGGCATGGAGCGCCGCCTCATGCTGCGCCAGCAGTCTCTCGAGAAGACGTACTCCGCGCTCGAGGTCACCCTGTCCAACCTCAACTCGCAGGGCAGCTGGCTCGCAGGCCAGCTCGCCGCGCTCACGCCGCAGAAGTGATCGAGAGGCAGCCATGAACTACTCCGCGGTCCGCTCTCGGTACGTCGACGACTCCGTCGCGACCGCGAGCCCGGCCCAGCTGCTCGTCATGCTCTACGACCGACTCGCGCTCGACCTCGGCCGCGCCGAGGCGATGCAGCGGGAGGCGAAGCGTCTCGAGGCGAGCGAACACCTCAAGCACGCGCAGGACATCGTCTCCGAGCTCGTCGCGACGCTCGACCTCAAGGCGTGGAGCGGCGCGAGCCAGCTCATGAGCGTCTACTCCTACCTGCTCACCGAGCTCATCGGCGCGTCCGTCACGGGGGACGCCGAGCGCACCGCGGCGTGCCGGTCGATCGTCGAGCCGCTGCACGACGCGTGGCGACAGGCCGCCCAGGAGACGTCCGTCACCACGGCCGTCGAGACCCACGGCGGCATCTCCACCGTGCCCACGCCGCGCGGAGAGCTGGGCGTGGGATGACCACGGCCCTCGGGCGCGCCGACGCGCAGCCCGATGCCTGGTACGCCGCCTGGTGCGGCGCCCTCGCCGAGCTCGAGCTCGACGTCGACGCCGCCGAGGCGATGATCGCGCAGGCGCACCTCGGTCAGCTGAGCCCGGCATCCGTGTGGGTGCCGCCGACCGGCCTCGGCCCCATGCCCGCCGCGCTCGTCGACCGTGCGCAGGCTCTCCTCGACCGGCACGTCGACGTCGCCCAGCGCCTTGCCGAGGCCGCGAACCTCTCGCGCCGCCACCAGCGCGCGGCGCAGATCGTCCGGGACGCGAGCTCGTCGCCCGCCTCGCCGGTGTACGTCGACACGCCCGCCTGAGCCCGCTGCTGGCAGGGCACGTCCGCAGAGCTGCGGCTCGATCGGGTGAACCGATTCGATCGTTCGAGAAAACTCCTCACACCCGCAGGCCCCGGGCCGATGAGCATGCCGAGCACGGATCGCTCACCGCTGTGGCCATGGATCGGCCGGGACGACCTGATCGTTGAGGAGCCTCTCCGTGTTCGGATCCGTGACCTATGTCGCGCTCAACAGCGCCCTGGACGGCCTGGCCCTGCGCCAACGCGTCATCGCCGACAACGTGGCGAACATCCAGACCCCCGGCTTCCTCGCCGGCCGGGTGGACTTCGAGTCGTCCCTCGCCGCAGCGGTCAAGCGCGGATCGGGCGCCGTGACCCCGGACGTGCAGAAGTCCCTCGAGCCGACCCGCCTCGACGGCAACAACGTCAACCTCGACACCGAGACGCTGCTCAACGTCGAGACGAACCTGCGCTACCAGCTCGCGACGCAGGCGATCGACGGCACCTACTCCAAGCTCCGCACGGCGATGAGGACGGCCTGACATGACGACGTTCGGGGCGATCAGCATCGCCGGCTCAGGCATGACGCTCAACCGCAAGTGGCTCGACGCGGTGAGCGACAACCTCGCGAACCTCAACACCGTCCGCGCGTCCTCCGAGGAGGCCTACCGCGCGAAGTACGTCGTCGCCGAGGCGATGGACTACGGCGGCCAGGGTGGCGTGCGCGTCGCCGGCATCGCCCAGGGCTCGGCAGAGGGCCGCATGGTCTACGAGCCCGGCCACCCCCTCGCCGACAAAGAGGGCTACGTGCGCTACCCCGACACCGACATGTCGAGCCAGATGAGCCAGCTCCTCATGGCGCAGCGCGGCTACCAGGCGAACGCCGCCGTGGTCGACCGCGCCAAGGAGACCTACCAGGCCGCACTCCAGATCGGACGCTCATGAGCATCGACGCCATCTCTGCGCTGACCCCCGCGGTCCAGCCGACGTCCTCCGGGGTGACGGCCACCAGCTTCCTCATCCCGGTCGCCGCACCGTCCTCGACGTCCACCCTCGAGGCGGCCCAGGCCGGCAACGGCGTGCTGTTCGGCGAGACCCTCGCCGGGTCGATCGACGGGCTGCAGGCCCTGCAGTCGAACTCCGACCAGCTCGCGATGCGCGCCGTCACCGGTGACCTCGACGACATCCACGACTACACGATCGCGTCCTCGCAGGCCGGCGTCGCCCTCGAGCTCACCGCGGCCCTGCGCAACAAGGCCGTTGACGCGTTCACCGAGATCATGAGGATGCAGGCCTGATGCCCGCCCAGATCACCGGCCTGCTCGGCCGGCTCAAGGACACGATCGGCCAGTTCAGCGCCGCCCAGCGCACCCTGGCGATCCTCGCGATCGCGGTGCTCGCGCTCGGCCTCGCCGCCCTCACGACATGGGTGTCGAAGCCGACGCTCAGCCCGCTGTTCTCCGGCGTGAGCACGACGGACGCCTCCGCGATCGTCGACGTCCTCGCGTCGAACGGCGTGAGCTACGAGCTCACCGACGGTGGCACGACGATCCTCGTGCCCGCGGGCGACCTCTACTCGATGCGCCTCGCCGCGGCGGCCGCAGGACTGCCGGCCTCGGCCGACGGCGGCGGCTACTCGCTGCTCGACGACATGGGGATGACGTCCTCGGAGTTCCAGCAGCAGGTCACCTACCAGCGCGCCCTCGAGGGCGAGCTCGGCAAGACGATCTCCGCGATGAACGGCGTCGAGGCCGCCACGGTGCGGCTCGCGCTCCCGGAGGACACGGTGTTCGTCGAGACGAAGGCCGACCCGACGGCGTCGGTGTTCGTGCGGACGAAGGTCGGCACGACGCTCTCGTCGGACAAGGTCCAGTCGATCGTCCACCTCGTCTCCGCCGGCATCCAGGGCATGAAGACGACGGACGTCGCCGTCATCGACGCCGACGGCCGGGTGCTGTCCGCGATCGGTGGCGCCGGTGCCGCGACGCTCCAGGAAGGTCGCACGAGCGACTACGAGGCGCGGGTCGCCGCGAACGTCCAGCAGATGCTCGACCCGCTCGTCGGCGTCGGCCGCGCGGTCGTCTCCGTGACGGCCGACCTCGACTACGACACGACGGAGCGGACGAGCGAGAGCTTCTCCCGCACCGAGGACGACCTGCCGCCGCTCACGTCGAGCACGACCCTCGAGCAGTACGTCGGCAACGGCAAGAACGTCGGCGGCGTGCTCGGCCCGGACGAGATCGAGATCCCCGAGGACGCCAAGGACGGCAACCAGTACCGCAACGAGTCCGCAACCGTCGTCAACCCCGTCGACAAGGTGACCGAGCGCTCCGTGACCGCCCCCGGGACGGTGCGCCGGCAGTCCGTGTCCGTCGTCCTCGACCAGCAGGTCGCCGCAGCCTTCGACATCCGCCAGCTCGAGACGATGGTCTCCGCCGCCGCGGGCCTCGACACCGAGCGCGGCGACGTCGTCTCCGTGACCCGGATGGCCTTCGACCAGACGTCCGCGCAGGCCGCCGCCGAGGCCCTTGCCTCCGCCGAGTCCGCCGCCCAGCAGGAGCAGCTGCGCCAGACCATCACGACCGGCGCGATCGCCGGAGGCGTCGTCCTCGCCCTGCTGCTCGCCTTCATCACCGCCCGCCGCCGCGCGGCGCGCACCCGCCGTGAGGCGCTCGACCTCGGCGAGCTCGAGGTGCTCGAGGCCCGCCGCCTCGAGGCGATCGAATCGGCCGAGGCCGCGCTCGCGATCGCCCCGCCCGCACCGGTCGACGAGATCGACGCCGCCTCGCTCACGAAGCGCGACGAGCTCGTCGCCCTCGCGAACGAGTCCCCCGACGAGGTCGCGACGGCCCTGCGCGGCTGGCTCCAGGCGGGTAGCCGCTGATGGCCACGGCGACCGGCCTGCTCTCCGGCACCCAGAAGGCCGCGCTCATCCTCATCCAGCTCGGCAAGGACCAGGCCGCGCAGGTGATGAAGCGGTTCGACGAGACCGAGATCGAAGAGCTCACGACGGAGATCGCCCGGTTCGAGCGCATCGACCCCGCGATGGCCGAGGAAGTCCTCGGAGAGTTCCACGACATCTCGATCGGTCCCGACGGGCTCGGTCGCCGCGGCGGGCTCAACTACGCCCAGCAGCTGCTCGAGGCCTCGATGGGGCGCGAGAAGGCCGCCCTCATGATCGAGCGGCTCTCCGGAGCCCTCCAGGGCCAGCCCTTCGAGTTCCTCCAGTACGCCGACGCCCGCCAGGTCGTCTCGCTGCTCTCCGGCGAGCACCCGCAGACCATCGCGCTCGTCCTCGCGCACCTGCGCCCCGACCACGCGTCGTCGATCATGACGGGCCTCGGCCCCGAGGTGCAGGGCGACGTCGCCCACCGCATCGCGCTCATGGAGCGGGCCGCGCCCGACGTCGTCACCGTCGTCGCCGACAACCTGCAGCGCAAGGCCTCGACCGTCCTCACCCCGACGGACCTCAACGCCGTGGGCGGCATCCAGCCGCTCGTCGACATCATCAACCGGGCCGACCCGACGACGGAGAAACTCATCCTCGAGGGCCTCGAGGCGCGCGACCAGGCGCTCGCGGAGGAGATCCGCAGCCTCATGTTCGTCTTCGCCGACATCGTCCTGCTCGAGGAGCGCGCCATCCAGCTCGTGCTGCGCGGCGTCGAGACGACGACCCTCGCGACGGCGCTCAAGGGTGTCGAGGAAGAGGTCTCCGACAAGATCCTGCGGAACATGTCCGAGCGGGCGCGCGAGAACCTCGTCGAGGAGATCGAGATGCTCGGCCCGGTGCGCATGTCGATGGTCGAGGACGCGCGCTCCGCGGTCGTCCAGGTCATCCGTCGCCTCGAGGAGGCCGGCCAGATCGTCGTGCGTCGCGAAGGCGAGGACGAGTATGTCGCCTGACGCGAACGTCCTCCCCTTCCGCCCCGCCGCGATCACCGGCGTGGCGTCGAGCCCCGAGATGCGGGCCCGCAACGACGACGCGCACGAGCGAGCCCGCACCTCCGGCTACGCCGCGGGCTTCGCCGCGGGCGCGCGGGCCGCCGCCGCCGTGGCCGACGCCGAGCGGATCCGGAT